>NZ_JAAHFV010000080.1:0-20038 GCF_010672755.1 Moorena sp. SIO1F2 | reverse complement strand
TTCCCTATTCCCTCTTCAACACTTTTACCGATTGTGCCATCTGCCTGGGTAAGCTTAAGGCGACGTAGATATAGACGACCTAAAGTCATTAGAATTATTGTTCCTGCTTGGACACTACCAGAAAGGGTACCAGATATTTTCGAGCGTCCCCCTTGTCGGCGACGGTAACCAACAGGGATTTCACAGATTCGCAAACCACATTCGATGGCACGGGCTTGCATTTCTACTGTCCAGCCAAACCCTCTATCTTGCATTTGGATTGCATCCAAAGCTGAACGACGAATTAGGCGCAATGGTCCTAAATCCTGATAGGAGTGTCCCCAACCCCAACCGATCAGGAAGGTAGCTAGCCAGTTGCCAAAATTTTGCACTGGGGTCATCGCCTTACGTCCATTTACTGTGGCGCGGCGGTTACCTAAAATTAGGTCATACTTATGCGGTTCAGCTATAAACTGGGGTAAATAACTTAAGTCATCACTCCCATCGCCATCACAGAATAATATCCAATTAATATCTCGGTCTAGTTGCTGCAATCCCCGCCAACAGGCTCGACCGTAACCAGGAATAGGCTCACAGATTACCTCGGCACCGGCTTCTTTTGCTTTAATAATACTGTTGTCTGTGCTGCCATTATCGACTACCCGAATATTGTTCAAATTATAGGATTGAAGAGACTTAATCACCCCAGTGATCGTGGTTTCTTCATTGAGAACAGGGATAATTACTAAGATATTGTGGTTATTAGTCATGGTTATAGCGGTTTTTAATTGGGTGAGGTACAAATCTTTGGGTTTTAGGGAGTAGGGAGCAGGGAGCAGCGGATCTGGGAACAGGGAACAGGGAACAGGGAACAGGGAAAAAATCATGTTTACCTAATTAGGATAGAAACCGCTATATTAGTCATGAGTTATTGCAGTTTTAAATTGGGTGAATTGTCTGGTCTGTAAGGTTATTTACCAAAGTAAGCTGCATACACAAAGGCAAAAGCAGTAGAACTGGGGATGGGAGTGCCATCGAATTCTTCTACTAATACAGTTTGAAGTTGGCTATCCCAACGTCCTCTAATTGGACGACCATTGAATTCTACAACTTTTTCGCCCACTTTTTTTAATTGGTCATGGACAAATTGATAGCTAGCCCCAGAAAATTGGTTTTTAGGGGTTTGTTGATCCGCTTCCCACACATAGCTAACAATAGCTTTGGGATGGAGGGTAAGTCGTTGTTGATTCCTGACTGGGAAAATAATTCGCTTATCGGTATAGTAGCTACCATAGGGATAGCTGAAGTAAGCCCGGTTATAACCTGTGTCAGTGGATAGAATTTTACTGTTGGGATACTTGCTTAACCAAGCGCCAAGAGTAGTTTTGATAGCGGGAATTGTTTTAAGATTACGATTGACTTTAGCACCAATAATACCCATCCCCCAAGGTTGAGAGTAAAGGGTATCATCGGCACGGTCATACATTACTAGGCAACTTTGATAAAGTTTGCCTGTAACACCGTAGGTTGTATTGCTGCGATTAAAGGCAACTATAGTATCACAAAGGGGACAATAGGATACACTAACATTAACTCCACCTACTGTGTCATTCACCAATTCATGCCAATTCATGACCCCGAAAGGATAGGCTTTGGCTTCTCCATTAATTACCACACCAATCACAGTTTCTGTTTTAGAAAATGGTGTGGTTTGAGCGGTATCAAACTTAGGATTCTCGATACTAGGAATACCGTCTTTTGGGGGACCACCATTGAGGAGTTCAGTTAAATTAATGCGAGTAGATTTTGCTGGATTAAGGTTTTGTTTTTGGAGGTCAGTGATTTCCTGGTCTTGGTTGTGGAGATAGGCAGTGAGATGGAAGTAACGGAGTTTGAAATTATCCCAGCTTCCGGCTTGTACGACTAGTGCCATCAAACACAGCCCGACTAAGGAAGTAGTGCTGAGGGCTATTTTAAGTAATTTATTCATAATCGTGCTTTCCCTGCCTAGATGTCACTGGTAACCTAATGAGTGCGAGCCCGTGGGTGGTGCGTTACGGGACGGACTATCCCAAGGCTGGCTACGATAGAAAAAATCAGAATTAGTCCGCCCCTAACGCACCCTACGCACTACTACCCTTGTGAGGGTGGGCTTTTGCCCAACCCCAGCATCAGGGGCTGTGGCTGGAATCCCTAACCTTAGGGTGAGGGGATAAGATGAAACCAAGGTGAGTGATATCTGAGAATTTGATGAAGGATTCATAGCAATAGCATTTTAAAATCGATCATCAAACTCAATGGTGATTAAAGTCCGAAACCGCTACATGAGATTTACCCCCTAAGATTCCTCATCGATCCGATTATTACCAACATCAAAAACAATTATAAATTCCGCATCCGGCATCAATCGTTTCAGGGCCCATAAATGTCCCTCTGCATCCGATCGATTGCGAAAGCGAGCAACAACAACTCGCTGCATTTGTGGTAACAGCCGAATGATCACCCACGGATGAAGGCGTTCAGAATAGGTCATCATTAAAGTATCTCCTTGTTATAGGGGAGCCAGAGCTAGCCCGTAGAGATTGGACTGTTCCCGGGCTAGCTCTTGACTCTGGGCGTCTGAGCGCCCACTTTTATACTATAGCACAAAAAATATTATATTATAGCATATTTTTAAAATTTTGTAACAAATGGTCGGGAGTCGGGAGCAGGGAATTTTGAGCAGGTAAACGAAATATGTCCTAAGCTTTGGTTAGACTGCTATAACAGCAGTTACTTTTATCAGTTTCCCTGTGCGATAGTTTTAAAAAAAAAAATACTATACTTGAATTAGGCAAGAAAAGTTAATATAGCAATTATCTTTCCCATGAGGTACAAAGGGATCCCCCTAAATCCCCCTTAAAAAGGGGGACTTTGAGGTTGAGAAGCTTACCTCATTGCAATAAAAGCTATATAGCGTTTCTGAAAACCTAGTAGGTCTTTTTTTATTGTCCAATAAAACTCTGGATCTCTTTACCCTCTTGCCTTTTGCCTCTTGCCTTTTGCCAATTCCAGCAAGAAGTGTGTTTACAAACCAGATACAAACGCGCTTATTATGGTATGTCTTGTTAAATTAGAAATTAAAGAATCTCCAGAGGAACTTAAAGCACTACTGAAGTCTCTCAAAGAAAGTAGTCATAAAAAACGAATCCAAGCTTTGTATTGGCTCAAAATAGGAGCGAGTAATAGTATCGAGCATATAGCAATGCTAGTAGGATGCCACCGCACCACAGTATCACGGTGGTTTAGTCTATATCGTCGGGGTGAAATTGAAGGGTTATTAGAGCATAACAAAAAGTCAGGCAGACCAAGAAAGATTCCCCTGGACGTAGAGGAAAAATTACGACTTAAATTACAACAACCGGAAGGATTTAGTAGTTATGGGGAAGTGCAACTTTGGTTAAAGGGATTGTGTGGCATGGATATACCTTATGCCACAGTATATAAATATGTGCGCACTCGTCTAAAAACTAACTTAAAGAAGTTAAATTAAATTTGTTACAGCTAGTCAGTAGTAAACAAAGCTCAGGGAATTTAGAAAAGTTGTAAACTACCAGACGCCAAGCTTACGCTATGGCGCTGGCTAAGGTTGCTTTAAATCTAAAGGTGCGATCGCTGTAAAGAGCTTGGGATTTGCTTTGATGACAAACAGCTCAGTTTTTAATTAGTAAAATCAAGATAATATAGACAGTTTATTTAACTAAAATGCTACCTTCTCTTACCAATTCGCTAACTTTACCTGGCATTCTGCAACGAAGATAGCGTGGTTGTACCCCGATAGAGCATGACGTTTCAAAGTCCTCACTTTTGTTTATCCAGCCGCCAACGCATTTCTTTAAGGCAAAAGTATTGGTCCAACATAATCGAACAGACCATCTAGCAGTGATTGGTACACTTCCATTACTAATCGAACCTCTGCTCAGAGAAGAGACTTTGATGTTACTAACCCACTTCTCTTTTGATTCAACATTGAAACTAGGATTAGCAGATATGAAATTATCAAGCTCTTGTCCGAGAGTGCCTGTTTCCGGAAGGCGTACAGAAAATATTCCATTCTCAAAGTTTGCACTACGTCCAGATGCAATCAAAACATCATTGCTTTGTCCTATCCCTTCACTGGTTGACTGACTAGGAGATGTATAGGCAAAGGTTTCCAGTGGTTTGGGAATATCTACTACGGCTAAAGTGGTGATAATGGATGCTAAACCAAGGGTGCTTAATAAGTTCGGTAGTTTCATTAATTTTTCGGTCTTTTTAGGATTTTATTGGTTTGGTAATAGCACCCTATTTATTCTGATAAAAAATTGATATAGCTCTGGATTTATAGCGATGCAGCGCGGTCTTGGGGAGGCAGCGCGGTCTTGGGGGTTCCCCCCATGAGCGACTGCCGTGGTTTCCCCCATGAGCGACTGCATCAAGAAGCGTTTATCCTCGCTATGAGGTAGGCTTTTAAACCTCAAAGTCCCCCTTGATAAGGGGGACCAACGGGGGATCCCTTTGTACCTCATGGCATAGAGAATTGCTATATTTCAGTTTCCAATAGATAAATCGATTAATATCAAACCTTATATAACTCTTATCATCACCCTGATAAGTGGCGGTAATTTAGTGAGATAGTATCAAAATATTCCCAATAAATAGTAATTTATATAGTGATTTTTCTAATCAAAGATAGCATACCTATTATTTCTATAATGTCAGCCAAGTCATTGATATTACTAAGCCAAATGTATTATTAGTCATTAATTAGTTGGTGACTAGTTATTGGTTAATTACTCTGGTCAATGTTTAATTTTCACCAAACTACGGTCAATATCCTTGACCTTAGTACAGCCACTCAAGGCCATCGCTATATCCAATTCATCCCTTAACAATTGCAAGACATGGCGTACTCCCGCAACTCCTGCTACAGCTAATCCCCATAATACCGGACGACCTACCAACACGGCTGATGCACCCAAGGCTAGGGCTTTGAGGACATCAGTTCCTCGACGGATACCTCCATCGATTAATACCGGTAGATGATTTCCCACAGCTGCGACCACTTCAGGTAAGGCATCGATGGATGCGATCGCACTATCCAATTGCCGACCCCCATGATTCAATTACAGTCAGTCAGTATAGCTAGCTCACCTACTCGATTGCTAGAGATTGGATTCTCTGTTTGTAAGCAGCACTGTCTAAGCCATCACCATCATTGGGATCCCAACCTTTTCTGTTGATTATTTCTTTTAGGGTATCAAGGCGTTTTACTGTTTCTGGGTGGGTTCTTAACATTGCAGGTTGATTGGTGGATTTTTTTTCTATGGTTATTAATTTTTGGAGAAATCCAGTCATGCCTGAGGAAGCGTAGCCAGCACCGTGCAACATTTCTAATCCCTTGCGGTCTGCTTCATATTCCTGCTGCCTTCCTCGGGGAAGAGAGAAGGCGATATCCTCAAGAAGATTTATAATTGTCCCATACTCGATTTCAGTAAAGTTGTTGTCTTTGATAATCTGGCGCAGCTTCTCGATACTGTGTTTGCTAGTAATGTGAGCTATTTCGTGAGCTATCACTGCAGCTAACTCAGCTTCATTTTCTACCCCTTTCAGCAAGCCAGTATGAACATAAACAAAGCCACCCACCAAGGCAAAGGCATTTATAGTGTTGTCCTTGACTACTTGAAAGGTATAGGGAAAATTGGGGCGATCGCTATAGGGGATTAATCTCTGACCAATGTCTTGGACGTATTCAGTGATTTTGCGATCGCTATAAATCTCCAGCCCTTGATCAACTTCTTGTTGATTCAAACACTTACCCAGCTCTACTTCTTGTTGATCAGAAATGGTGATTAACTGAATTATCTCAATTCCTGCATCACCATCTAACCCACATGAGCCAAATGCTGATGAGGTATTGGGTAACCCTACCC
The DNA here is from genome assembly GCF_010672755.1 of Moorena sp. SIO1F2. NCBI lineage: Bacteria > Bacillati > Cyanobacteriota > Cyanophyceae > Coleofasciculales > Coleofasciculaceae > Moorena > Moorena sp. SIO1F2. Next base: position 14,108 of record NZ_JAAHFV010000080.1, on the reverse strand, counting down.
CTAGACCCAGTCCCACAACTACCAGAATCAGCAGGTAAAACCATCGACGATGGGAAGCACGCTTAATCCAAGAGAATGGGTTTAACATAGTCGTCTATTTGAATAATCAAAAATAGGCTTGTAAGTATTCATTATTCAGCTTTCAGCAGTCAGCTTTCAGCAGTCAGCTTTCAGCAGTCAGCGATTTAGTTAGCACATTTTTCATAAGCAGCTTGTCGTAGACCTTGGTAATAAATAGATTCAACACCCAAGGATTTTTCCAAAATTATCTCCCACCTTAAGTTAGTAATAAATTTATCAATTATTGTCTTCCATTCTATATCCTGATCCGGTAAAATTATTCCGTAAAAATCACAACTTAACGGTCGGTCAGGAATTAAGGTAAAATCCTGGAATGTCAGCCCTTGTCTTAAGGCTTCTGCCATTAAAAGCATGCCATCACTGGCAAAAGCATCAATATCCCGTTCGACAACATCTCTCAGAGCCAATTCTCGACCGTTAGAGCCTCTGTAACGAGTGTCTACTATTTCAGCTAATGGGTAGGTACTGGAGATTAAGGGATGTGTATTTGAACCAGGAAGGACACCAATTTTTTTACCAGCTAGGGAAGTTTCAGGATTGAATATACCCTTCATTTCGGGTCTGATTAGAAAATGTGTCCCGGAAAAATAAAAAGCAGTGGAGTAAGTAACTCCTGATAGTGGTGGAGCACTTTTGATCGTATTGGGTCCACAATCTAGATGTACCTTGCCATTGGCTACCATCCCATAACGATTGTTAGGAGAGTCTTCGTCTAGAACAGATGGAATTGGCTCTAACCGAACAGGTCTATTGAGTACTTCACCAAAATAGTTGGCTAGAACATACATTTTAGTCATGCAGTAGCCTTGCAATTTGTCTTGGTCGTCTAGAAAACCAAAGGGAGCGGCATCTTCTCTAATTCCTACTTTTAAAACACCAGTGCGCTTAATTTCTGACAAGACTGTTTCAGCTAAACTGGCTGAGGTAAACGTTAAAGATAAGATAATACTAACGGTGATAGTGGCTAGTTTATTACTCATTTCTTTTTCGGATTTCAGACTAATAATTGCTTGATAAATCGCTCAAAGCTTATCTAACCCTGACGCTAACCTTGATAAGTGCTAGGAATTTAGGGGAATAGTATCAAAGTATTACCAATAAATAATAACCTTTTTTATGAAAATTAACATACGCAGTCTTGCTATAACTTCAGCCAATTGATTGATATTCCTAAGCTATTTGGCTTAGTCATCAGGTATTATAAGCTGTGATTAATTTATTAATCATATAGTCAATCTTTAATTTTCACCAAACTACGGTCAATATCCTTGACCTTAGTACAGCCACTCAACGCCATCGCTATATCCAATTCATCCCGTAACAATTGCAAGACATGGCGTACTCCCGCAACTCCTGCTACAGCTAATCCCCATAATACCGGACGACCTACCAACACCGCTGATGCACCCAAGGCTAAAGCTTTGAGCACATCAGTTCCTCGACGGATACCCCCATCGATTAATACTGGTAGATGATTTCCCACGGCTGCGACCACTTCGGGTAAGGCATCGATGGATGCGATCGCACTATCCAGTTGCCGACCCCCATGATTCGATACAATGATTCCTTTTGCTCCATGGTCCAATGCCTTGAGAGCATCATCTCCTCGCAAAATGCCTTTGACCAACACCGGTAGAGTAGTGATCGATTGTAACCATTCCAGATCCCGCCAGGTCAGTGTTGGATCAATTTGCTGGGCAAAATAGCTCAATAAACCCGATTCTCCTGCAGTTTTGGGAATTTCCAGACCGGTCATTGTCGCTAAATTAGCCAGTTCCATCCCTACCGGTAGAGTAAATTGATTGCGTCGATCCCTTTCTCGACACCCCAACACTGGTGCATCTACGGTCAGACAAAGGGCACTAAAACCAGCTGCCTCCGCCCGTTCCACCAGTCTACGGGTGAGAGTGCGATCGCGATGGACATACAGCTGAAACCATGAGGGATTTTGGATATCGGTCTGTTCCCCCTCTGCCTTTTTGCCTTTCTCCTGTTGTCGATGTTTCCCAGCTAGCGCTACAGCTTCTAACGGTTTGGTGGACATCGTACTCAACACCATGATTGCCCCTACCTCAGCAGCAGCCCTTGCTGTTGCCAATTCACCCTCTGGATTGGCCAGACACTGGAATGCCATCGGAGCAACCAGAATCGGTATGGGCAGAGACTGATCTAGGATTTGTGTGCTTAAATCTCGTTGACTAACATCCACCAACATCCGAGGACGGAGTTTTATCTGTTCAAACGCTGCACGATTGTCTCGCAGTGTTACTTCATCCCAAGCACCACTAGCGTAATAATCCAGTGCCATGGGAGATAGATACTGCGGCGCTAGGGCTTCGTATTCAAATAGATTAATGGGTTGATTCAAGGTTTAAGGTTGGTTGAAGGTTGAAGGTTGGAGGTTGGTTGAAGGTTGGAGGTTGGTTGAAGGTTGGAGGTTGGAGGTTGGAGGTTGGTTGAAGGTTGAAGGTTGGTTGAAGGTTGGAGGTTGGTTGAAGGTTGGAGGTTGGTTGAAGGTTGAAGGTTGAATTCTAAATTCTTAATTCTAAATTCTTAATTCAAAAGGGTAGGTTGACATCTGGCACCCTTGTCAGTAATGCACCTGACCGGCTGTGGGATTAATTTTACAGGCTTTTAGCTCAATTCCACAAGACAATAAATAAAAATTGCTATAATTTTTGGTTGATGCCCAGTTTGAGGTAAACCTTGAAAACTGTTGCTGTCTTTTTTGATGAAGCTGGCACCTTTGCCTACCCATTTACTAAAAAAAAGTACATACGACACATTGCCCAACTTGGTGAAGCAATAGAAGCCTGTGGTGCCAATTTTCGTGTTGTTCGTCACCAATCTTCCTATCTAGGGTCAGGAGAATTTGCCCAGAGTTGGGAATTACGAGATGGAGAAGTGATAGAAACCGGTCCTGTCAAAGCTGATGTCATTTTCGATAAAGGATTGTTTAGCTCTGATGGAACTATCCCAGTTCTTAACTGTCAGGAAATTAACGAAATTTGCACCAACAAATATAAAACCTTTCAGCTGTTTAGTGACTATTCTCCCCAAACCTATCTTGTTAACAGCCAAGATGAGTTTTTTGATGCACTAAGTAGTATACCAGGGCAATATAAAGTTGTCAAGCCAGTAGATGGTCTTGAAGCTAGAAATGTCCACATTGGAGACGATGAGTTCTTAAAGAAGCAACATTGCCCCTATCCCTTCTTAGTGCAAGAGTTTCTCGATTCACGCTCAGGTATACCCGGTATTGTCAATGGTGTTCATGACTTTCGTGTAGCACTCCTCAACGGGGAAATTGTTCACTCTATAGTACGTACTCCAGCTTCAGGAAAATTAGTAGCATCCGTGACTGAAGGAGGCGAGATGCGTGTTGTAGAAATAGAGCTTATCCCTAGCAGTGTCTTAGATCTAGTCGAACAAATTGAAAAACATATGGTACAGTACGGTAACCGGTTTTATGGCATTGATCTTGCCCTAGTTAACGGTCAACCGAAAATCATCGAGCTTAATTCTCGTGTTAGCATTTGGGACAATCAACAACATGAAGTATTCGCTAGCACGAAGAGGAAACTTGCCGAAGTTTTAGTAGCACTTTGATACTTGGGTAGGGTGCGTTAGGGACGGGCGATCCCTCATTTTCTCGGTAGCCATTGTTCGGATAGTCCGTCCCGTAACGCACCACTAGCTCAAACAGCAAAAATGAGATGCACCCGTTAGGGACGGGCGATCCCTCATTTTATGCTTCGTCGTCACCGTTGGGACAGCACGCCCGAAAATTGTAACGGGCAAGATGCCCATTCCACCCACCGGGTCAAACAGCTTTTAGGATATGCACCCTTATCAATTCCACCAAATATATAATTATACCAAATAATAAATTATGATCGAGTTTGAAAAAATTATAAATTTAACTGTTGATAAACTCCTTAACTATTTGCAGGAAAATAAAAATACTGACACCAAGGTAATAGATTATAAAAGCCCTCAAACCCTTAAGGAAAAACTCGATTTAAGCTTACCAGAAAACGGAGTTCCCTTAGCCAAATTAATTCCGATTATTGAATCGTACCTCGACCACAGCGTGCGGACTAGTAGCCACAAATTTTTCAACCAGCTTTGGGGTGGATTTGAGATAACTGGATTATTAGCAGAAATGGTAACTAGTACTGCTAATACTTCTATGTATACCTATGAAGTTGCTCCAGTAGCCACGCTAATAGAGATTAAATTGATTGAGGCTCTCAACGACTTGATCGGTTTTCCTCAAGGTGAGGGATTGATGGTTACAGGAGGGAGTAATGCTAATCTGATCGCCATGCTTTGTGCGCGACACAAACTCCTACCCGAAGCCAAAAACAAGGGATTGGGAAATCACCAGCTAGCAGCATTCATCTCCGATCAGGCTCACTATTCCTTTTTCAAAGCCGCAAATTTGTTGGGCATGGGGATAGACAATGTAGTCAAAGTCAAATCCGATCATGAGCAGCGCATGTGCCCGCAACAATTAGACGCTGCTATTCAACAAAGCCTAAGGGAAGGAAAAACACCTTTCTTTGTTACAGCTACTGCAGGAACTACCGTTGCCGGTGCATTCGATCCGTTGCCCTCAATTGCAGAAATTACCAGCAAATATGGACTCTGGCTACATGTGGATGGGTCTTGGGGTGCTCCGGTTTTGTTCAGCAACCAGCACAAGCACCTGTTGCAAGGTAGCTCCTTAGCAGATTCTTTTACTTGGGATGCTCACAAACTCATGGGGGTGCCCTTGATTTGTTCAGCTATTCTGGTTAAACAACCAGGGACTTTATTGGAGGCTTGTTCTAGTCAAGGTACTCACTATATCTTCCACGATGACGAAGATAGTGCCTTTGACACTCCCCGCGCTAAAGCGACGGGGATTCTAAGTTCACCGTAGCTACTTGCTCTACCAGGGTTGCCCCAAGCAGAGTAGAGGTTGCTACTCCCTTAGCGTTACTTCGGGTATGCCCTACCCTAGATTTTGCCTTCTGCAAAATGTTGATAGCCGCGTTGGTGTCCCGATGCAACTGACAGCCACACTGACAGACATGAGTACGAGTAGACAGAGATTTATTGACTACCCGTTTACACTGATTGCATTGTTGGCTAGTGTAGTGTGGTGGAACAGCAACAGCTAGTTTCTCAAACTTGGCAGCAAAGTACTCTATCCACTGTCTGAACTGATACCAACTAGCATCAGCGATTGACTTAGCTAAGCAGTGGTTCTTGAGCATATTGCTAACCCTTAAGTCTTCATAGGCTACTAAATCGTTAGATTTGCAGACGTTACGCGCCACTCTCTTGGCATGTTCATTCCGTTGCCTACTTACTCTCAAGTGTTTTCTGGAGTATCTAGCTCTGGCTTGACGGCGTCGAATCGAACCTTTCTGCTTTTTATAGATGCGACGTTGAGCCTGTTTGATGTCAGATTCAGCAATTCTTAGGAACCTGGGATTAGGTTCTTGGTAGCCATTGGAGTCAGTATAGAAAAACTCCAGACCAACATCTAGCCCAATCTCAAGACCGGTTTTGGGCTGAGCATCAACACACTCAATATCAACACAAAACTGGCAATAATAGCCATCAGCCCGACGTACTAAACGAACTCGCTTGATAGATTTTACAGGATAGATATGAATATCCCACTTACCTAAAAGCTTCAGCTCACCAATACCTTTTTGATCAGTAATAGTGATACGCCGCTTTGTTTGGTGAAGCTTCCAACCCGTGGTTTTGTACTCAACAGAGCGGTTGTCTTTCTGGAATCTGGGATATCCTTTCTTTCCTGGTTTATGATACTTGCAATTGTCGTAAAACCGAGAAATTGCCAACCACGCCCGTTCAGCAGATGCTTGACAAGCCATAGAATTAAGGTCTTTAACAAAAATGAATTCGTTGCGTAGTTCTGTTGAGTACTTGTTTAAGTCAAAACGCAATATATTGGCTTCTCTGGGTGCATCCATCCAGTACCTCAAACACTTATTGCGAATGAATTGAACTGTCCTGATGGCTTCATCAATAGCCTGATATTGAGCTTGTTTGGCTTTGACTTTGTACTCTAAAACTAGCATTGATTCGACCGAGTCAATATGGTTGTTTGCTTGCTGCTATCAACATAGCACAGTACGATCTAGTTGTCGATAGGATTCGCCAAACAACTCAACAATGAGACTGAAGTCTATAAAATACAAGCATCATAACCATTCAGTGGGATTGGCGTGTGTTCATCTAGTATGGATTCCCAAGAGGAGGAAACCTGTCCTAATCGGGGATGTCGCAACACGCTCTCCGAGAAATATTTTATGAATTGGCTATTGAGAAAGAATGGGAAATTAAAGCCCTGGAAATAGCACCCGACCACATTCACTTGTTCGTTTGTCATCAGCCCAATTATGCTATTAGCCAGGTTGTGCAAGCTTTCAAAGGTAGGTCATCGTGTTATCTAAGACGAGAATTTCCTCACCTGCTGAAGCTTCCAAGCTTGTGGACTCGTTCATATTTTCACACAACCGCAGGTAGCGTCAGTTCTAAAGTCATTATGGAATATATTAATGACCCTCATCACAATACTCATTGATGAAGACGGCGCTTAAAAGCGCTACCTTGCCTTCATCCGCCATCTAAAGATAGGCGGTTTTCGGCTGCGTCAATAATAATCTCGGAACTATGTCCTTGCAGTGTGGGCGGAAAGTAGATGCTCTTAAGCTGTGGCTAGCCTGGAAATACTACGGCCAAAATGGTTATGAAGCAAGAGTTGACCGCTTATTTGAACTCGCCAGCTACGCGGCAGACTATATTCGCAATTGTGAGAATTTAGAATTGATAGTTCAACCAACATTTTTGAATATCTGTTTTCGCTATAATCCCAGGGATAACAGTCTGTCTAATCATGGTTTAGATCAGCTGAATCTAGAGATACGTGATCAATTAATGCGCTCCGGTCAAGCATTAGTCAATTATTCTCACTATCAAGAACAGATTGTAATTCGCTTCATTCTCACCAACCCAGATATTAACGAAGCAGATCTAGATAGCTTTTTTGCTAACTTTATCAAAATTTGTAATAGTTTATTATAGGGTTTATTGCATTTATTAGGTACGCTTATAAACTTCAAAGTCCCCCTTGATAAGGGGGATTTAGGGGGATCGCTTTGCACCTCATGGGAGAGATAATTGCTATATAGGGTAGTCGTTTCAGCCGATTCACATTAATAGTTGAGAATAACAGGTACCGAAAAGCCATGAAAACAAAAATAAAAAGCTGACGAATCCATAAGCGAACGCCAGCATCTAAATTATAAAGGTGTGAAAATAAGCGATAGAATCGCAAAGATAAAATGTCTTATCTCATCCTGCTGTCTTGTCTAAACAAACATTAGTCTAAACAAACATTGGAATCTGTGTGACTAAACTACTTAATACCAATATAGTACTCCAGAGAAGGCGGCGATAAAGATCCATCAGCTTAGCTATCCTGACGACCTGGTGATTAGCTAGTTAATAATAATAGATAATAAGAGATAAATATTAAGGTAACAGTAATTTTTGGTTAAGGATGAATTATCAAGAAGGATGTTCCCTGATAGCTTTACCGTCGGGTAGGATGAATTATTAATTATCAAGTCAAGGATGAAGGGTGAAGGGTTCATCCTTCATCCTTAAAATTAGCGATTATCAATGTTAAGCACTAAATCAGACTTCAAGGTTATATCTAAATCTGTGTCAGGGTCGATGACAACTACTTCTACGTCTTCCTGACCTCCTGCAAGGAGAAGCTCTGTAACCAAACCGAGTCCAGCACCAGCTAAAACTTCCCAAAACTCAAGCTTACCAAAGATTTCCGAGAGTACAGCACCCGCAGCTGCACCAATAGCAGCACCTTTGAGCAAATCGGGATCAGTGTTTTTGGTAATAGTTTCAGTTTTGGTGACAACCTCGGAGGTGGCATCAAGGGACAAGGATTGATCACTATCCCTGAGAATCAACTCTTCGGCGACAAACTGAGAACCTCCTTGAACTGGACGCACTTCGCCTTCAATCTCACTACCTGCTGGAATTAGGAGGGTTCCTGAAAAGGAGACTACATCTCTAGCTACTATCAGCGTTATCGGTAAAGTTTCATTACGAGTGACAATGACTCTCTTGGCGTCGTCGGATTCAACTGGTATCAAAGTCCCAGCAGGAATGATGACTTGGGTAAATTGAGCCAACTGTGGCTCGATGTAGAATCTAGACTGGGCAGTAGCTTGAGTAGCCATCAACATTGGTAACGCTACAGTTGAAGTGATCCCCAATGCGGTGAGTAGAGCCATTCTGGACTGCCAACGATGGGAAATAAACATTAAATATATCTTCCTTGAGGATGAGTACAAGCGATTAATTAGACTAATAACAGGGTAGTTATGTTTCCCAAGGTGATCATGAACTATGGGATCATCAACGCCAGCGTACGCTAATTGATCAAAATTCACCGGCAGGATACCCCTGCTACACCCATCCGACCTTTAAGCTGCTTGTCACCCCATCACCCCATTACCCCCATCTTCTGATCTCAGAGCTTCCGCGCTTATGCGATCGCTTTTAGCGTGGCCGTAGGCCAATCGCGTAGCGTAGCCCGAAGGGCTAATCGCATCATGTCTGTTTTAGAACCTCATTTAAAACCTAAAATCTGTAGCATTAGGGTAATATAAGGTTTTTAAGCCCCATAGAACTATTAGGTCTGGGACTGCTAGAGCCAGTGGGAGGTTTCACCATGAGTCTAGGCACATGGATTGGTCTACTTGCCTTTATCCTTTCGTTATACATCCTGTGGCAAATCCGTAAAGTACTGCTGCTGATATTTACTGCTGTGGTACTTGCCAATGCCTTAAATATCTTGGTGGAAACATTCCGCCGGGCTGGCATCAAACGGCTTTTTGCTGTCCTGCTGTCAATTCTTCTGATGGTTGCTCTGGCGGTAGGGTTTTACTGGCTAATTGTTCCACCCTTTACGGATCAAGTGCTAGAGCTGATTGATCAGGTTCCTAGGGGTATAGAAAAATTAGTTCAGTGGTTGGACATATTGTCAGCGCGTCTTCCCCAAGATCTGATTAATTTCCCCGAGATCCAATTAGATTTAGATCAGCTAATTCAACAGCTACAACCGTTACTTAATCAGTTATTGGGTGGTGGATTCTCCATTGCCTTTAACTCTTTGGCTGTCGTAGCCCAAGTTTTGCTGGTATTAGTTTTGACTATAATGCTATTGGCTGACCCCAAGGCTTATCGTCAAAGCTTTATCCGACTTTTCCCATCTTTCTATCGCCGTCGAGTTGATGAAATTTTGACTCTATGTGATCAATCTTTACGGGGCTGGTTAGTAGGTATTCTCGTTAACATTGCTGCCATTTCTGGCTTAAGTTTTGTGGGTTTGGTCATCCTACAAGTGAAACTGGCACTGGCACAGGCGGCTTTGGCAGGTATCTTGACATTTATCCCCAATATTGGTCCTGGATTGAGTGTAGTCCCACCGATTGCGATCGCTCTACTAGATGCACCCTGGAAAGCGATCGCTGTTTTAATTCTCTACATTGTTATTCAGCAGGTGGAAAGTAATTTGCTGACTCCCCTGGTGATGAAGCAACAGGTATCCCTGCTACCAGCAGTAACCCTTTTGGCTCAGGTATTTTTCGCGACATTCTTTGGTTTTTTAGGTTTACTGTTAGCTTTACCATTAACAGTAGTTGGTCAGGTTTGGCTAAAAGAAGTTTTAATTAAAGATATCCTCGATCAATGGAAAACTAGTCCGATATCCATCAGAGATACCCAGGCCCGTTCAGAAACCGTTGCGATCCCATCACACAATCGTGATGTAGCCCGCCCAACTACATCAAAGGATTCCCAGGATAGGACTGAATGGGACAATCACCCCAAATCCAAGAAATCAGATCAGATAGATAAGGAGGAAGAGTAAACCTTCATCAGCCTTCAGTCGTTAAAACTCAAGCTATGGATTGTGACAACTGCGTATTATAACTGAGGCTGACGGAGGTAAGCTAAGATACCAAAATATCCGGGAGCGTGATAGCCCCTTCTTTTTAAGGAGGGGTGGAAACGCGACGGGACGGGTTTTAACCCGCCGTATCCATTCAAATAAGTTATAATAGAAACAAGGAGGTGATAGCAAATGTACAAAACAATTTCAGTAAGAGCAAAATTTTCAGAGGAAGAAAAGGCTTTTTGGTTGTTTCAATGCGAACAAGCTAACAGCCTATGGAATTGTGCTGTTTATTACTCCAAGCAGAAGCATTATAGTTGGCTAGAGCAGCAACCCGAGGCTTTCACTACTTATTGGCGCGGTGATGAGTTAAGATACGGCTGGAAGACCTATAAGTGCGCACTTAAGTATGCCGAGTTATGTAAGGAGCTGAAAAGCAATCCTCACTACAAGGCAATGGCGGCTCAATCAGCTCAGCAAAGTCTCAAAACTGTAGCCGAATCAATTGCTAGTTACAACCAGTTGGTCGGTCTCTATTATAAAGGTCAAGTTGATCAACCTAAATTACTCAGGTACCGCAAGAAAGGTGGGCTAGCACCTGTCACTTTTCCTCGTCAGCCGCTTAAGTATAAAAATGGATTGTTTTACCCTCCGATTAGCAAAGAGTCTAAAGCAGAGTTACTTACTGAAATTGCCTTAGAGCCACCAGACTTTATAGATCCAGATTGGGTTAAAGAAGTGACTATCCGTCCGTACTTAGGACAACTCTGGATCGATTGGGTGATCTCGGATGGGAAGCAGCCGATAGAAAATAATCCAAACCTAGACTATTCCCAGGCATGGAGTTTTGATCACGGCGGTGATAACTGGCTGACTGGTGTTTCGACCCATGGGAAAAGCCTGATTATTGATGGTCGAAAGCTTAAGTCTTTGAACCAGGGTTATGCCAGGCTAGTTGCTAAGTACAAAGCCGGGAAGCCCGATTTTTATTGGGATGCGAACTTAGATCGAGTTCAACGGAAGCGCAACAACCAAATTCGGGATGCCATTAACAAGGCTGCTCGATTTATTGTTAATCGGTGTCTTCAGGATCGGATTGGCAACTTAATAATTGGGTGGAATGAAGGTCAGAAAAATTCCTTAAATATGGGGAAGCGGGGCAATCAAAACTTCGTAGTTATCCCCACAAAAAGGTTAATTGAAAGACTAAAAAACCTTGCCTTTGAATATGGAATAAAGTTAACAATCACCGAGGAAGCGTACACCAGTAAAGCGTCTTACCTTGACGACGACAGCCTCCCAAAACATGGTGAGAAACCCAAAGGATGGACACCGTCGGGAAAACGGGTAAAGCGTGGAATGTACAAAACTTCTTTTGGACACCTGGTAAATGCGGATTGCAATGGTGCCGCAAATATAGCTAGGAAAGTAGCCACACAGTTAGGTCTCGACCTTACCAAGGTGGGTAGAGGGAGCTTGACACTCCCACATCGATATGATCTGTTCAAATCTCTGTCTAGATCATATCGAACAAGATGTGGAGCGGCAGGGCGAGGGATTGCTCGCCCTGCCGCGTAACAACCTTATAGAATCCCCCGTGTTTCAACCGGGGGAGATGTCAACACTGGCAAGTGATATTTTGGAAAACCTTTCTCCCCATTCCCAATCCCTATGCGAACCATTGCTCAAATTAATGACAAAATCGAGGGTAACTGTGCCGTAGTGTGGACAGTCGAAGAATTAAAAGCACGGGTGGCAGACATCGGTGTCACTCAGGCGGCGAAAGAAGTAGACATCATTACTACCGGTACCTTTGAGCAGATGGAGTCTTCCGGAGCAATCATGAATTTGGGACATACTGACCCACCCGTGAAAATACGGAAATGTTGGTTAGATGGAGTTCCAGCTTACACTGGCTTCGGAGCAGTGGATTTGTTTTTGGGAGCAACTCAAGTTGTTGACTACCCAGATAACCGTGAGATTCCAGATATGGACGAACAGAGGCAAAGGGGTGGTGGTGATGTCATTGAAGACCTGATTGCTGGGAAACCCGTCCACCTGCAAGCCCTCGGACAGGTGACAGATTGTTATCCTAGAGGCTCCTTTGAGACCACGATCACTAAGGATAGGATTAATCAGTTTTATTTATTCAATCCCCGCAATCTGTATCAAAACTTCATTGTAGGGGTGAATGGAGGCGATCGCCCCTTGTATACTTATCTGGGTTTGTTGCAGCCCAAACTCTCCAATGCAGTTTACTCTAACCCAGGAGCAATCTCACCCCTAATCAATGATCCGGAACTGAAGCTAGTGGGTATTGGCACGCGGATTTTTATGGGTGGAGGGATTGGCTATATTGCTTGGGAAGGGACCCAACACTTCCCACTGCAAAAACGCCTTCCCAATCAAACACCCATAGGACCAGCAGCAACTCTAGCTTTAATTGGAGATGCCAAGCAAATGAATCCCAAATGGGTACGGGGTTGTTACTTTAAAAATTATGGCCCCTCTCTGATGCTAGGTGTGGGCGTACCAATGCCAGTACTGAATGAAGAAGTAGTGCAACGTTGTGCTGTACAAGATCAAGACATTGTTGCACCAGTGGTAGATTTTGCCATTCCTAGACGGGTGCGTCCAACCTTTGGGTTAGTCAGCTACGCTCAGCTGAAGTCTGGTCGGATCACTATTGATGGTAAATTAGTACGTGTAGCTCCTCTTGCTAGTATTTTCCTCTCCCGGCAAGTTGCTCTGGAATTAAAGCAATGGATTGAGAGTGGCAAATTTACCCTAACTGAACCAGTAGCACCAATTCCGATGGACCGCTCATTTCTACCTCAAGACCTATGGGGTTCTCAAATTAGTTTGGATTGATTTATTCATTGGTCATTTTAAAATTAAAAACTGAAAATTGAAAAGTAATAATTAGCAATTATCAATTAGCAATTACCAATTATCTTTAGCTTACTTGAGCTGTGACATTTGCTCGTCTAACACAGCTAATTTTGAGCGCAGTAGAGGATTGTCCTGTACTGCAAGGATTCGACAAATGCGATCGCGCATTTTTTCGTGGTGTCTGAGCGTGGTCTCAGCGTCTGCTTGTAAGCCGTAGTGCCGCTGTTTAATTTGTGTCTCTGGCAAGCAGAAGAATACCCCTCCATCAGTTCGTTGAATACTGCCTTCAAGCAGGTCAAATATTCGTGCGTTGCTAGTGATGGAGCCCTTGGGGTTTTGGCACCCGTATACATGAAGGCTCAAAAAGCAGGATTCTCCGGGGTTGCCCATCTGGTGAATCATATCGTCAGCTACCGCCTTTACCTCTCCAGAGCTATAGTCCAGCCGCTTCAGGGTTTGCAGCACTCCATCTGTTAAGGTATACACGTAGTGTTCCGCCTCGCCAAAGCACTGTACTGCTCCCCATTGGGCTACGCCGTGGTCATGAATCGTGCTGTAGTCTCCTGGAGCCCAAGACATCACCATAATTTCAAAGGAATCGCACTCGTACAGTAGCTTTCGACCGTAGCTTTCGGTGATGGGATGATCAAAGTCAGCCCATCTAATCAAGTCTTCCGGTGAGATGCGTGCATCCAAAATGCACTGACGAGCAATTTTCGGTACCAATACCGACTGACTTTCGATATTACTAATTAAGCGCTGGATACTCTCGGGAAGACTTTGGTCGGATACAGAAGTCGAGTTTGCCTGAATAATCTGAATCATTTTTCCATCCTCTAATTTTTGAAAAAACTTGATTCCTATGAAAATGGAGACTTAAAAATTGAAAATTCACAAAATCGGATTAACCATCCTAGAATGGATTAACCGAACTTGATAGTATTACTAGGTGAAGAAATGGTGTTAGGGTAATGGTGTTAGAGTTTACTATTCAAAGCCTAATCCCTAATACTTAATCCCTCATGCCTAGATTTACCTAACTAATAATTCCTCACTGGTTGACTTTACTGTATAAACCTTAAAGCTCTAGGCTGAGAGAAAGCTGATAAATTCCTCACTATCCTCTGAA
>NZ_JAAHFV010000008.1:0-48372 GCF_010672755.1 Moorena sp. SIO1F2 | reverse complement strand
TCTTAATTCTTAATTCTTAATTCTTAATTCTTAATTCTTAATTCTTAATTCTTAATTCTTAATTCTTAATTCTTAATTCTTAATTCTTAATTCTTAATTCTTAATTCTTAATTCTTAATTCTTAATTATCCTTGACAAATTAAACTATAATCATTATAATTATAGTTATAACCTAAAAAACAATTTCTCGATTATGCATCAAAATTATCAGCCCAATTCAAACAATAATTCAAACGGATTCATTGTTCCGTACATTTTGAAAGGGTCTCGCCAGCAAATCACCCATACCGCCTATATCCTGAATGCTCTTGGCTACATCCAAATTTCGGAATGGGGTCCTCTTCAGCCCACTGGAACTCCAGACGAATATATTACGATGATCACCAGATATTGGATTTGGCGTTAACACCTTAAATTTCTGGGGGGGTTTCCCCCCCTGGCCAAAGGCCAATCACATCCGATCAGGATTGGATTGCTGAGAAAATTGAGTGCATAGTCGAAAAATCCTAGCCGTGGAAAGTATTTCTGCGGCTACTTTTTTTTGGTTAGCAGGTTGAAGGTTAGTTGGTTGAAGGTTAGTCATAATTTAGAATTTAGAATGAAGAATGAAGAATGAAGAATTTAGTTTTGTAGGGTGGGCAAGGGGAAATAAATTGCTTGGAGCGCTTGGGTTGAGCAATCACCTTGCCCACCCTACAGGATCTGACTTTTTGGTGGGCAAAATTCCTAGAGTTTTCCCTACAGCTGATCTGTGCTCACCTTTTGCCCACCCTACAGGATATCAATTCTAAATTCTCCATTCTCCATTCTCCATTCTAAATTCTTCATTCTCCATTCTCCATTCTAAATTCTTCATTCTTCATTCTTCATTCTTCATTCTTCATTCTTCATTCTTCATTCTAAATTCCTTGGGAAACAAAACCAGCCCAAAAGAAAGGATGAGCAAAGGGAAAATCATCCTTACTCAAAGACTCCAAACGCTTTGGCTGTATCTCGAATTTATCGACAATGTCGATCCACTTATCTAACTCTTCTTCATCTCCCTGATCCTTAGCATTCTGTTTAGCAGCTTTGGCCTCCGTTAACTTGTGTTCCAGATGTTCCGTTAACTGACGCTGATAGTTATCAGCAAACTCCTTTCCCGTTAAATTGCGCAATTTAATTTGCCCTTGCTGTAGTGCTTGGCAACAGCTCATCCCTGACCTGCGGCCATGGTAGTAAAAAATTGCTAATAAAGCACTGGCCAAATCATCTACGGACCACTGGGTACTAACCACACTCCTGGCTCCAGCACAGAGAAAACCCGTAGCTAGACTAAGCAAATCATCAGTTTCTTTGGTAACAGTGAAATTAACCTCGCAGGCTGAGGCAAAAACTTCTGAAAGATTGGGCATGCGCCAACCAGGAGTTAAGAGTTGACCGAGGGTAAGGGAACCATCTCCTAACCTTAACTCAGATTTCAAGGGCTCCATGAAGTTAGATTTGGCATGATGGCTGGAGTGGAAGATATGCACTTGCTGGGCTAAGGTTTGGTATGATTTGACCGTGGCATTCCGTCCTTGTAAGCGCTGCTCAGCAGGAACTTGATACATTTCCGCCAGGGTTTTGCATTCAAAACTGGTAAAGGGCAGATCCTCCGTAGCATCTTCGACTATACCCATTTCCTGACCTGCAATTGCTGGGCGTTGGTGACAATAGTGCAGGATTTGGCAACTGGGAACCAAGCGAATACGAAAGCGATCGCATAAATAAGTAGTGTTGGTAACAGGTTTAGTGGCAGAGACTTTGGAGGATTTGCTGGCGAAGACCATACCGCGAGTTTGGGGAAGATCCCCCCTAACCCCCCTTAACAAGGGGGGGACGATTGCGGCATTTTCTGTTAATAAACCCTCTTGCTCCGCCGTTTTTAAGGGTAATAAACCCTCTTGCTCCCCCCTTATTAAGGGGGGCTGGGGGGGATCCACAATCGGCAACGCAGCAAAAGGAATCTGATGCAAAGCTAAATGAGGCACAATAATCAACTCCTCAATCCCAGTCAGATATTTTGCCACCAGCTCCTGCAACTGCAAGCGCTCAGCAAGTTCCTGAAGAAAATCCCCCATCTTCTCTTTCCATTCACTTTGTGCCTTAAGATAGGGATTGAACCAGTTTTTTACAATCCAATTCTGTAACTTATCCACCCCCTGCCCAACACAAGTAAAAACTTGAGGACTGCGATCCTTACGTAGGATAAAAATATGAGTATCCTTTATTGTTGTGTAAAAACTAAGCAGAGCAGTCGTTGGTTCCTCGATTAACTGCTGGATTTGCTGCCAATCGAGATGCTCCACTTGAATTTGTCCTGCCAAAACCGGGTCATAGCGGCGCAGTTGTTGCCAAACTTGCTGTTTTTGTGCCTCTAATTCCTGGATTTCTTTCTGGTATTGTAATAAAGCGTCCCTAGTTAAGGATTGACCAGATTGCTTTGCTCCCATTCCCAATGACAGGGTTTTATCAGGACTTCCTGCCAAAACTGGAACAGCTTCCGAAGCAGAACCAAAACGGAGGAGATTGATACGCTGTTGCAATTCCTCGTAGTCCAGCAAAAGCTGTTTTAGTTCTGGGAGAATTTTTCCCCCTTGGTAGAGTTCATTACTAGCCATCATATCTACCAAGCCTTGGGCACGAGAACGTTCAGTATATTCCACTGCTTTCTCGATCTGACCTAAATTGAGGCAAGCTTGTACTATGTTGTCATACACGTCAATGGCATCACGCATAATTTCTTGGCGACGCTCCTCATCAATTGCCCAACTCCGGCTTTGTTCTACCGCTTGGATAGCTAGGGCATAGCTTTCGATAGCTAGTTGCCAATTGTTATTTTCCAGAGCAACGTTACCTAAATTGCTAGCTGTTTGCATAGAATCGAAAGGGAAGTTTGCTGGAGTAAGGATTTGTAGAGCATTTCCATAAGCAGTGATGGCTTGTTCTATATTATCGGCTCTCTCCCTTTTAATTCTTTTTTTATAAGCATTGCCGAGATTGTTTTGAGTGGTTGCCCAATCTTGGGGAAATGCCGACTTTGTACGGATTTGTAGGGCATTTTCATAATGAGCAATGGCTTGTTCGATATTATCGGCTCTATCTCCTTTTATTCTATCACAGTAGGCATTGCCGAGATTGTTTTGAGTCATTGCCCAATCTTGGGTAAATGCCAACTTTGTACGGATTTGTAGGGCATTTTCATAATGAGCGATCGCTTGTTCGATATTATCGGCTCTATCTCCTTTTATTCTATTAAAGTAGGCATTACCGAGATTGTTTTGAGTGGATGCCCAATCTTGGGGAAATGCCAACTTGGTAAGGATTTGTAGGGCATTTTTATAATGAGCAATAGCTTGTTCGATATTATCTGCCCTATCTCCTTTGATTCTGATCGAGTAGGCAGCGCCGAGATTGTTTTGAGTGGTTGCCCAATCTTGGGGAAATGCGGACTTGGTACGGATTTCTAGGGCATTTTGATAATGAGCAATGGCTTGTTCTATATTATCGGCGATCTCCCCCTTTATTTTGTATAAGTAGGCATTGCCGAGATTGTTTTGAGTCATTGCCCAATCTTGGGGAAATGCCGACTTAGTACTGATTTGTAGGGCATTTTTATAATGAGCAATAGCTTGTTCGATATTATCGGCTCTCTCCCCTTTGATTCTGTCAGAGTAGGCAGCACCGAGATTGTTTTGAGTGGTTGCCCAATCTTGGGGAAATGCCTCCAAGGTAAAAACTGTGGCAACGACTTGATAACTAGCAATGGCAATTTCTAGGTTATTAGCTATGTTACCTAGAGTTAATTGTCGAATTAAATTGCCGAAGTTGCCAATAACTTTAGCAAGATATTCAGCTTCTTTTGGCTGAAGTTGAGGGAGGGTTTCCCTTGCCCGAAATTGCAGTATTGGCCCTAAGTTGTCATCTAGCTTGTCTAGGTTGTCTTTTAGTAGGGGGTAAACTGACTGAGGGCTAGGGTTAGTTGCGACTGCCCATAAAATGGACATTAAGAAGTTGCAATACTCTTGAAATCGTTGTTCATCCATAGTATTTTCCTATTCTATTTCCTGTTACCTAATTCTAAGCAGATGCTTCTACTACCTGGAAAGAGCGATAAAATGCTTGCCAATTATGGCTATCTTCTGCCAACCTTGTCCACAATTCCTTAAGCCGTTCGAGATTCCAAATGGGAGCTGGTTCTTCTTGATTAGGCGTTAACCAAGGTAAATTTAAGGAATCTTCTAAGACAATGGCCATAAACTCCTCTTGCCCTACCCTATCAAATTTTATCTCTTCACACATTGCCCCTGACTGAGGCATCAGCATTTTCTTCTCTTTGAGTCGATTAACTGGAGCAAAAGCTTGGGAAGGACAAACTACATAGTTGGTATCTAAACCCCGATTTAATAACAACAGATGCTCTTGGTCACAATCTAGATCCACATGCATATAGTAGGGAATGTTTAAACCAATTACAGGCTTCTTGCCTCGGGGTACAACCAAAGCTTTGTTGTAAATAGGATCTGGAGTAAAACGAAGCCAATGGGAAGGCGATGCCGCTTCTTTAATCAGGGTTTGCCAAAGCCCATCCATTTCCCAGTAAGGAAATTTATGCTCCCATAACCAGCGATAAGCAATTCGCCAGGGAGATTGTTTATCATCCGCTGGTCTTCCTTTTGAGCGGTTGTCCAAATTTACCCCATTTTTTGGCATTTCCTCCCCAAACTGCTTTTTCAGCTTTTTCAGGACTTCCGCCAGGGTAGCATTAATGCTTTGTTCATTAAACGCTCCCAGTTTTTTATCCATTTTGCGAGCAATCTCCACATTCTCTTCTTGCCAGTTTTCAGGACTAAAACGCAGTTGAAAGCATAGTTTTTGGGTTTCGGAGCTTTTCGATATCGGGAAAATATTGTCAGCTATATATTCAATGAACTGTTGTTGTTGAGATTGTTGGTTGGTCATGGTATTTATCCTAAGAAAGGGAGCAGGGAGCAGGGAGCAGGGAGTAGGGAGTAGGGAGTAGGGTGGCACAGGCTTCTAGCCTGTGAAACTTAACTCTCATAAGCTGTTCGCGTAGCGTGCGCATAGCGCATTAGCTGATAGCTGACCGCTGAATGCTTAACTAAATTATGCCATGTAGATTGCGAATTGTGTTAGCTAATTCAAAATTTTTATTTGTTTTTATTTTAGCATATTTTAGTTTATTAATTAATACTTAAAACGCCTATTTTTATTTAAGTATATTTTCCAGTAAATACCGTCACAAATTTTTATATCAAAGCCCTATACACCTATTTTTTTACTCCATAAGCTAGAAGTCAGATGCATTTAATTTAAACATCATGGCCATGACCAAGAAGACTAATCGCAACCGAAAACGTTGGCTATTAATAGAGTTCGTTGTGGAGTTACTAGCTTTGTTCCTTGATGCAAACCTAATCATAGTGTTGAATCTTTGCTTGTTGATTTGGCGTTGGCTCAGGGAAAAAGAAGAGGAGTAGGGTCGATATCATAGTTGTAAAAAAGAAAGTAAGTGTGGGAATGGTGGGGAGATGGGGAGTGTAAGCTCAACAGGATTTTTTTCCCTCTTCCCTGTTCCCTGTTCCCTAAAATCAAGCAATTTGTACCTAACAGCAATTGCAAATTGCTGTATCATAGTTGTAGTCTACTAATTTTTTGAGTAAACGCACCCTCAGGCCAATATCAGCCATGAAATTCATCAGCCCCAAAACCGACTTTGCCTTTAAAAAAATCTTTGCCTCCCAGGAAAGTAAGCCGATTCTGATTAGCTTCCTCAATGCTCTTGTCTATCACAATCAACCTCTCATCGAAGATTTGGAAATTATTGATCCTTATCAGTCTTCTCCTCTGCCAATCCTCAAAGACTCTTTCCTCGATGTGAAAGCTAAGCTGAAGGATGGTTCTCTAGTGATTATTGAAATGCAGGTTTTGCAGGTAGAGTCTTTTGCTCGTCGAGTTTTATATAACGCAGCTAAAGCTTACTCACTACAATTAGGTAAAGGGGAAGGCTACCGTTATCTCAAACCAGTGATTGCTCTGACCATTACCGATTTTATTATGTTTCCTGAGCATAATCAGGTAATTAATCATTTTGAGTTCCGAGAAAAAAGTACCAACATCAGCTACGTAGAAAATCACTTACAATTATTGTTTGTAGAGTTACCGAAGTTTGAGAAACAGTTGGAGGAGTTAGAAGAATTGGATGAGTTGTGGATGTATTTTTTAAAAAATGCCCCTTCCTTAGATACAGTCCCAGAGAAAATGGCACAACTCCCAGAGTTTAAACAGGCATTTGGGATTGCTTCTCAGGCGAATTTAACCAGGAAAGAGTTGGAGGAACTAGGAAAACGAGAAATGTTTATTCATGACCAACAAGGGCTGATTCTATTTGCTGATAAACAAGGGATAGAAAAAGGAATGAAACAAGGGAGAGAAGAAGGGGAGAAAGAAAAAGCCCAAACAATTGCACGCCAACTTATGCCTCTTTTGGATGATGAAACGATTAGCCAAACTACTGGCATACCTGTAGAGGAAATTAGGAAGCTTCGCTGAACAAGTCAAAAGGCAATAGACTAATGAAGAATGAAGAATGAAGAATTTAGAATGAAGAATTTAGAATGAAGAATTTAGAATGAAGAATTTAGAATGAAGAATGAAGAATTTAGAATGAAGAATGAAGAATGAAGAATGAAGAATTTAGAATGAAGAATGAAGAATTTAGAATGAAGAATTTAGAATGAATTTTTAGCATTAGCCAGTTTTGTAGGGTGGGCAAGGGGAAATAAATTGGTTGGAGCGCTTGGGTTGACCAATCACCTTGCCCACCAGGATTAACTGTGGCTAGCTCGCTTGGCTTTTGGCGTTGCTGAATCAACTAATGAATAGCAGTAGAGTGGGCATCTTGCCCGCTCGACCAGATATTGATAACGGGCAAGATGCCCGTTCCACCAAGATGCCCATTCTACAGGTGCGACCCAAGGGCGCGAGGGATTGCTCGCGCCCTTGGAGGCGCGCACCTACTCTTAAAACCAGATGATCGCGCATTCATTCGAAGATTCAGCAACGCCAACCCTGACGGGGTGTCAATCTCAGTAGTCTTAATCTCAGCCATGCTGACTTAAGTGATACTGACTTAAGGGATGCCAAACTCAGTGGGGCTGACTTGAGTGGCGCTGACTTGAGTGGCGCTGACTTGAGTGGCGCTAGCTTGATTTCAGCAAACTTAAGCCATGCTAATCTCAGTAATGCCCAAGTCACAGGAACTCGGTTTGGCAAAAATCCCGGTCTGCTTGAACAGACCAAGGATAACCTAATCAAGGGAGGAGGGATATGGGAACCTAGTATCACAGAAGTGCTTCTGGCATTGATCGAGTTAAATTAACCCATAAACTAGAGCAAGACCCCCGTTTTGCAGCTCGTTTTTATCGATTGCTTGCTGCTGCTATTGCTGATCGAATACACCTGACCACAATTAGCTTACTTTACTTCGAGAAAGAGTATCAGATAGAAGACCCGATGGCGACTCACCTGAAGATTGATGAACTAACAACCTCTAGTCACTATCGGTTCATGGCGAAACCGATTCATAAGGACTCAATCAAAACCTATGAAAAAGTTATTTTAGACAAAACTAAGGCAGCGTTACTGATTAATGGAGTGATTGAATCGTGAGCTATCAGCTATCAGTTATCAGCTATCAGCTATCAGCTATCAGTTTATGCGCTACGCGCACGCTACTTGAGGTGCTATCAGCTTTTGAATAAAATAAGCTGAAAACTGATTAATGACGGCTGACGGCTGACCACTGATGGCTGACCACTGATGGCTGACCGCTGACCGCTGACCGCTGACCGCTGACCGCTGATAGCTAAAAATTAATCCTCTTTTTTAATCACTTTAAACTCATCTAGTAATTGCACCCAAGTGATAGCATCTCTCTTGTCATAAACCCACCCGATCAGATTGATATCTCCTGTTTCCCAAGCAAATTTCCACCAAGCATCTAACTGTTCTTCTGTAACATCTAATCCTATTATTTCTTTTTTAAAAGTATCACTGTTAGGCTGACTGGACTGATGTTCCTGAATAAACTGTTGCCAGTCAGCTACGCTAAACTTAAAATCGTAATTCTGTGCTATCTTAACTACCTCGTCTGGATTTATAGTAGCTATTAGCTGCTGTTTTAAATCCTCTTGTAGAGAAACAGCATGGAAAAATTGAATAACCGTTTCTGTAGAAATTGTAGACATTAAGTATAAAAAATGCGTCACTCATGGACGCTAGTTAATCGACTTTACATCTACAATTATAATTAATGACAATTATTAATTATTATTCTTTCGAAAAAGATAAAGGCCAAGAGGATAAAGGTGGTGTCTCTAACAAGGCAGCGCTGAGACTGTCGTGAATCTTGGCATTAGTTGCCAGAATCCGCCCAGAATTAATATCAATAGGACTGCCATCATATGCGGTAACTTTACCACCAGCTTCCTGTAGGATAACGATGCCAGCGGCTATATCCCAAGGAGAAAGCCCTCGTTCCCAATAGCCATCCAATCGTCCAGTAGCAACATCACACAAATCGATGGATGCAGAACCACTACGACGAACGCCTTGAGTCAGATGAGTCAGGTAACAGAACTCGGCATAGTTGTTATCGGAAGTCTGCCGCCGGTCATAGGCAAATCCAGTCACTAACAAGCTCTTACCCAGGTCCGAGACTTGAGAAACCTTTATTGGCTGACCATTGCAGGTTGCGCCCAAGCCCACAGCTGCACACAATAACTCATCCCGAAAGGGATTATATACTGCTCCCACCTGAGGCTTGCCGTCAATCAACAATCCTACAGAGGTAGCAGCAATGGGGTATTGATGGGCATAATTAGTAGTACCATCGAGGGGGTCAATCGCCCATAGGTATTTACTTTGATTGTCTCCGAGTTGACCGGATTCTTCTGCCAGAATCGCATGGTCTGGTACATCGTTTTTGAGTATATCTAAGATTACTGCTTCTGCTTCTTTATCAGCTGCAGTGACTAAATCTCCAGGACGTCCTTTCTCTTCTACAGTTTTGAGATTGCCCCAGTAAGTTTTCAAAACATCACCAGCAGCAGTGGCAGCTTTAGCGGCAATATCAAGGAAAGTTTGTAGTTGTTCGGAGGTATGTTCTGTCATTGAGCAGATAACCTGTAGTTTATGAATTGTAAGCAGTCAGCGGTCAGCTCTCAGCAGTCAGCTCTCAGCAGTCAGTGGTCAGCGGTCAGCTTATTTTATTCAAAAGTACTTCAACTAGGGTGGCACAGGCTTTGGCCTTGGCCTTTGGCCACGCTACGCGAATGGCCACGCTGTGCGAACGACACTGTGACTGTACCAATAAGCACCTCAAGTAGCTTGGCCACAGGCCGAAAGCTGATAGCTGATAACTGATAGCTGATAGCTGATAGCTGATAGCTGATAGCTGATAGCTGATAACTGATAGCTGATAACTGATGGCTGATAGCTGATGACTAATAACTAATAACCACTAAGGATTTTGACGGCGAAATTCTGCTGGTGTCAAGCGCAAAGGCTGATCTGGGTTCCAAATCCCATAGCCCATAATTCTGGCGTATTCTTGAGCACGGGCTATTTTAGCATCATATTTGTTATTGGGGACTAGGGGTGAAGCTAAGGCACAGCCCTTAGCTACCAACTGCTCATTGACCAACACACCATCTAGCCATACATAGGCTAACCAGCGGCTATAGCGGTCTTTTTCCTCAACATCAAGCTCTAACATAACCGATTTTTGATCACCAGTTTCACTAGTTTCACTGAGCATCTTCTGTAAACAGGTTTTCGCCTGATCTCCCCAAGGCTTTTGTTTCCAGCTTGGTGCCTCTATACCAATCATCCGGATTCGTGCCATTAATGGTGGATCTTGATTGGATATCAACACATCCACCGTGTGTCCACTGATCACCCGTTGCACTTGAGCTTCAATCTGGTTGGGGACATTTGTTAATTGGCATCCCCCAAGCAAGAGCAGAAAGCAACTAAGCAGGCTCCCCGCTCTACTGCAGCTCTGCTCGGCTATTGTCCTAATCCTCATCCAGTGGCAGCCCAAACCGAACCTTCCCTTTAGCAAAATATCGACCAAACTGAAGTTCATAGACTTCATCTTCATCCTGAGTCTCTACCTCTAGGTCTGACCGGGGATAACTCACACATAATAGAGCATAGCCTTGGTCCCGCAATTGTGGAGATAGTCCCATGGCTTCCGGTTGGTAGACTTTTCCTGCCAATACTCGCACTGCGCAAGTGGTACAAGCTCCATTGCGGCAGGCAAAGGGTAGCTCTACACCCTGCTTTTCTGCGGAATGCAAGATATAGCGGTCAGTTGGCACGTTTACCTTGTGCTTAGCACCAGTTTGGCGATTATGAATCTGAATGGTGTACGATTGAGTCATTGACTTCGTATATAATTTTCTGTATAATAAGAAATCGGGCGATGAATTGAAAAAGATTCAAAGCTCCAACTGAATACTTTACCTGGAGAGGTGGCCGAGTGGTTGAAGGCGCAGCACTGGAAATGCTGTTTAGGGGCAACTTTAACGAGGGTTCGAATCCCTCCCTCTCCGTTCCAATTCAATCAATAATATCAGCATTCAGCGGTCAGCAGTCAGCGGTCAGCGGTCAGCGGTCAGCGGTCAGCCGTTGGCCAAAGCCTGTTCGTGTAGCGTGGCACAGGCTTTGGCCTTGGCCTTTGGCCACGCTACGCGAATGGCCACGCTGTGCGAACGACGCTGGGAGCTAACCCATAAGCTGATAACTGATAGCTGATAGCTGATAGCTGATAGCTGATAGCTGATAACTGATAGCTGACCGCTGATAGCTGCTAACTGATAGCTGCTAACTGATAGCTGCTAACTGATAGCTGCTAACTGATAGCTTACCGCTGATAGCTGACCGCTGACCGCTGACCGAAATACAAACCTGAAAGTCAATTAAGACGGCTATTGCCTATAAAATTATTGAAGATCCCAATTCATAGAACATCTAGCTGTAAGCCTTAAATGAAGCAGTTGATTCAAGGTCTGCATCAATTCCAGACCAATTACTTCCAGACCCACCGAGACCTATTTGAGTTACTGTCTCACGGGCAGCATCCCAGGATACTATTCATCACCTGTTCAGATTCTCGAATTGACCCGAGTCTGATTACTCAAACTGAGCCTGGTGAAATGTTCATCATCCGCAATGCCGGGAATATCATACCGCCTTATGGAGCAAGTAATGGCGGTGAACCAGCAGCAGTAGAGTATGCTATTTATGCCTTAGGCATTAATGAAATTGTCGTATGCGGTCACTATCGCTGTGGAGCGATGAAAGGTTTACTGAAAATCGACAAGCTAGAAGAGGACATGCCAGCCGTTTACCAATGGCTCAAGCATGCCGAAGCTACTCGCCGGATTATCAAAGAACACTATCAAGACTATGAAGGTGACGAACTCCTGAATGGGGCGGTGGAGGAAAACGTCCTTAACCAGCTACAAAATTTACGTACTTACCCAGTTATTCAATCTCGACTCAGAAGTGAGGACATTCGGCTTCATGGCTGGGTCTATAAGATAGAAACGGGAGAGGTTCTGGAATATAGTCCACTGCAAAAGCAGTTTGTACCCCCTCAATCCCAGTTTTCAAGAGGAGCATGGATAACACCTCAGCAGCAAGCAAGAATTTATAAAGGTTCTCCAGAATAAACTCTAAACTAAGTAATAATAAACCAGAAAAAAAGTAGATGCAACCCTGATTAGAGGTGCTATAATCCAATTAGCATCATTTTTCCTCTTAGCCTCTGGTAAACTGTTGTCAGTAGTCGTCAACAGTTTACAGCCAACAGTTAAATCAGCTTCTTAGTTTACAACAACCTATTTGCAACCCTATGTGTAGATGCCCTTGTTTGAGACATCACAGATGGTTGTCAAAAAGAAACGAAAGCTAAAAAACAAGACAGCTAGAGCAATGATGACTTGGGCATTTTATCAGTTTTCTCAAGTCTTAGAACACTTGTGTAACCGTTATGGTTCCAAGTTAGTGAGAATAACAGAAGAATACACTTCTAAAACTTGCACAAAATGTGGGCAAATTCATAGAAAACTTGGTAGTTCTAAGAATTTCAAGTGTCCACATTGCGGATACGAAATACCTAGAGATTTTAATGGAGCCGTCGGGATTTTCCTGAAGGCGATGTGGGATACCACCTTCCTTGACAGTGTTGGGGATGTAGTACTCAGCTTATCTGACTCAGACGACGTCATAAACGTCCAAGATGTCGTGATTTGTCGGGGTTAAAAGTATCAGGCACGATCCAGAATTCAGTAATAAATAATATAGGGCTAGATAAGTTAACCCGATTTATCCCATTTAATTTTAAGGACATCATGCCATGACTTCAGAAAATCCAATTCCGCCACAGTTAGGTGATATGCCAAACCCAGAAATTCAGTCCACGGATAAAAATCCGTCTAGTGAAGCACTAGTGCAAGAAGGTGTTAACCGCATCGTCACCGAGATTGTTGATTCAGCGCTAGCACGGATTAGCGACCAGCAAGAGCGGCAACTAGTGCGCCATGGTATTGCTGATATCCTCGGTAACACACTCCAGGAGTTAGTTGAAGAAAAACTGAATCAGCAGCAGTCTCAGATATCCATGGTTGGAGGCATGGCTATCGGTGATGCTGTTAATACCGGTATTAATGCCGCCAAGCAAGTACAAGACCTAGGCTTTGTGGAGTTTACTGCTGGCTTAATTAACGGCACTTTCGATGCTATTATCGCTGCGACAATCAGACAGATCGAAGCCTATGCTGAGCTGGTTGCTAACCTAGCTAAAACCCTCAAGCAGTTCGAGGCTGAGAATGTCTCTGATGCGGAGATTAACGCACACCTTAATGAAAACTACCCGGATGGAAATGGCGGCACTGTTGTACGCCCGAGCTATAAATTTCCAAACACACCTAGAGACCCAAAAACAGGGAATCCTGGCAAGGCTGGTGTTACTAAGTTACAGGAGGTAGCAAGAGCATTAGAAGCAGAAACGGCCAACCTGGAAAAACCCCTTAAACTCACTATCACACCAGAGCAGAAGAATGCTTTCACAGATGTTCAAGTCCAACTAATTCGTCGGAAACTCTCTGAGTCACTGGCACAAAGCTTGATTGATCATCTCCGGGAGATGGCAAGGCAGGGCATGGCACGGATTGTGATCACCGATGGTGAAATCCTTTCTAAACTTACCTTTAACGTTACTGCCACCGAAACAGAAACTAGACGAAAAAGCGAGTACGACCGTTTACAAGCTGGCGCTTATCTCCGAGCCAGTGCTAGGTGGGGATGGGGTCGCGCTTCTGCAAGAGCGAACTTCAACAAACTTAAAGTCAAAGCAACTAATGAAAGTTCATTTGATAACGTCACCATGAGTACTGAAATCATTGGTCAGGTTAAAATTCGCTTCCGCACCGAGACCTTCCCAATAGTAGAATCGAACGGATAACTTGATCATCTGTAAGCATTCAGCAATCAGCGATCAGCGATCAGCTATCAGCTAATACGCTACGGGCACGCTACTTTAAGGGCGTTGCTGAATCTTCGAATGAATATTCCTAGAGTGGGCATCCTGCCCGCCCCACAAGAATGAATATTCGTAGAGTGGGCAGGATGCCCGCTCCACAAGAATTAATATTCGTAGAGTGGGCATCCTGCCCGCCCGAAAATAAGCATGAAACTGGCAAGATGCCAGTTCCACGCCTGATGCCCATTCCACGGCAAGATGCCCATTCCACCTCACTCTTAAAATCATTCCATTATTAAGCAACGCCACTTTAAGTCCTATCAGCCAAAGGCTGACGGCTGACAGCTGACGGCTGAGTGCTTAGGATTTTTATTAAGGGTAATTATCCGTAAATTATATCTAGCAGTGCTCACATTACTGTTCTAATAGTAATAAGGTACACAAGATTTTGTTCCAATTCCCGATTCCCGATTCCCGATTCCCGATTCCCGATTCCTAATTCCCGATTCCCGATTCCCGATTCCCGATTCCCTGCTCCCTTATTAAATAACCTCAATCATCCCCTGTGCATCATTACCTATGGCTGACATCACACTAGGCAACTTAATTGCCCTAATCCTTGAAGAAGTATCTGACACCCTCGACCAAAAAAGTTCTGACACTACAGCAGGAACGA
The DNA here is from genome assembly GCF_010672755.1 of Moorena sp. SIO1F2. Classification (NCBI taxonomy): domain Bacteria; kingdom Bacillati; phylum Cyanobacteriota; class Cyanophyceae; order Coleofasciculales; family Coleofasciculaceae; genus Moorena; species Moorena sp. SIO1F2. The sequence continues at coordinate 34,102 of NZ_JAAHFV010000008.1, read as the reverse complement.
ATTTAGAGGTTACAGATGTTTATTTTGATATTCCAGCCCATTTATACCTACAAACCGATGGGCAATTTTTAAATCAAGAGGAAACCACATCACGAGTAATGATTAGTTTACCTTCAACCCTAGAAACTCCCCCTGTCGGTAAACTAGGTCGGATCCGCATGACTATCGCTCCTGAAAAATCACTATAGCGCTACGGGCAAGGCAATAGGCAATAGGAACCCACCCCTAACCCCTCCCAGGAGGGGAAACAGATCTAGAGTTTTATTGTCTAATAAAAAAAGACCATACAGGTTTAAATATCAAATACAAACGCGCTGATAAGACTACTATTCCGAAGTTTAATTTGCTTGTAAACTACTATGACTAATGAGGAATCATTAACAGCCAGCAACGGTAATACAAAAAACAATACAAACAGCAATAAAGACGAAAACACGGAATGGCAGCTAGCGGAGATGGTTGATGCGATCGCTGCTGAAATTGACCGTGCTGAAGATACCCTTTCTTTGAAATCTTATGCCCGTGGCAAGTCGATGGCGATTAAACAGCTTAAACTGGATATAGAAGTTAAGCTGCGCCGTACCTCTGACGGGAAAATATTATTTCGGACTACAGACCCTGGAGAAAATAGCGCTACTGTTATCAAACTGGATTTTGCCCAAGTCCTAGAAAGCCAGTTACAAGGAGTGCGTAAGCAACTTGATCAACCCATCAGCACCAGGCCCCTGGCTACTCTACCTGGTATTACCGAAGCTGAAATCAAACAATTAAATGGAATTGGGATTTACTCAGTTAATGACCTTGAAGGCTACACCCAAACAGCAGCAATGGTAGCTGAACTCAGCCGCAAAACTGGAATTGCTGATTCACGGATTCGGATATGGCGACAGCTACCGTTCTTGAGTGAGGTCAAGCCAGCAAAAGGACTACCGGGAAGTCAGGTTGTGATTGAGGGAGATAATTTTGGCGATCGCGACCCTAATGCGGCAGTTTTGTTCCAAGGTCAACCAGCACAGATTCTGGAGTGGAGCAAGTCCCGTTTAATAGTTACCATGCCCGAAGTAACTGGCTCTGGTGTCTTGTTTGTGGTTATCGATGGTCAAACCACTAATCTGCTGTCTTGGGAAGCAATCAGCGTTGATTTAGGAGTGCGCAATATTACTATCATACCAGATCAACCATCAGCAGGAGAGCTGATTACCATTGAAGCTGATCTAATCAATCAAGGGAATAGTTCTTCTGATGCCTTCGAGGTACAGTGGACAGTGGATAACAAGCCGCAGCCAATCCAATCCCATGGTCCCTTGCAGCCCAATCAGCGATCGCAAGACAGCAGTATCCGTCGCCAGCTCACACTCGAAGCTGGCTCCCACACCATCCGCTTCACTGCTGATCCCAACCACAAGCATTTAGACCTCAACCGAGCTAACAGCACCTTTACCAGACAGATTGAGGTTAAAGGTCTAAACCAACTAACCATTGCTGATTTTCGTGAGATCAATACCCTTGACCCATTAGTGAACATCAACTACCCTTCAGCGGATATAAACTACGGTCCAGGGGATGTGTTGAGCCTAGTCTTCCGTGGTTTGGGTCGTCTTGATCCAAAAAGAGGGGCTTTCGTGCCGGATATTGCCACTCGTTGGTGGTGGAGTGAAAATAAGGACAAGAATACTCGACTAATTTCTTTCCAGCTGTCTGAAAATGTGAGTTTCCATGACGGAAAACAGCTTACTACAGCTGATGTGGAGTTTACCTATCAGGTATATATTAAAAAACTTAACTCAAGCCCAAATACGCGGGTAATAAACATAATCAGAGGTATCAATGTCGTTAATGATCGGATAATCAGCTTTGAAGTACTGTGGCCTTTTCTCAAAGAAGAGGAACGCAAAGACGATAATTCTGATCAAGTTGATATTGATAAGGATGATACCATTACGCCCATTGACCGGGATCAGATTCAGTCTAGGCAGAACATTGATCAGATTGAGTCTGATCAGATTGAGTCTATCGAAATCGTTGACCAATCACGCCCCCGCCCCATTGACATTGTTGAGTCTCAACTACCACGCTACATTGCCTCTGTGATGACTATCGGTATAGTACCGCGCCACGCTTACAATCAAAAAAGCTTTCAGCTGAAGCCCATTGGCAGTGGACCTTTCCAGGTTGAGACATTTGACTCAGGCAAAGAAATTGTACTGAATGCCTTTCCCAACTATGTAAAAGGTTCGCCACGATTGGATCGTATTGTGATTTCTGTCCTAGGGCAGCTTGATGCAGTCACAGAGGTGGTAAGTAGTAACAAGTATAGTGCGGCAGTGCTACCATATACTGAGAAACTCCATAGCCAGTTCAAGAACAGGAAAAATTGGACTGTAATCCCAATTCCCCTCAAAAAACCAGAGCTACTTCACCTACAATCTTCTAGTCTTCAGGAGCGATTACCCAACGATTTCGATACTAATTGGAATGCCCATCTTTGGTACTTTTCTAATGCCGTCGCTGATGGGGATTAGCTATCTCCTTAATCCGCCATCTCTCAACCACCCGTTGCAATCTCGCAGGTAACCAACTGTCATACTTAGGATAAACAGGCAAACGGGGTACTAACGTCCACCCAGCTGGTTCGATCACGTCTCGCAATCGATAACTATGGGGATGAGGATAATCGGGATTCACCTCATCCTTGGGACTAATTCCTCCTAAATCCCGTGCGCCAGCCTCCAAACAAGCTAATAGAGCAGAAGACCGTTGAGGCAATTCCCCAACAGTATCAACTAAATTGGGAGGAATTTGGATAGTAATATCCAAGGGCAAAATCTGACGCGCCTTCCGAATCACCTTTGGCAGCTGATTAATCCCGAAAGACTGACTATGAAATATTTCTGTAGTGCCCTCACTGTAAGGTTGCAAGATGACCTCTTGGATATGACCATACTCACCATGAATTTGTGCGATCGCATTTAAACTTTCCCACCAATCCTGCTCAGTTTCACCAATGCCAAACAACAAACCCGTCGTAAAGGGAATCCCCAATTCTCCCGCCCATTGCAACTGTTGTAGTCGAACTTCTGGTATCTTACTCGGAGCATAGCAGTGAACGGTTTTGAGCAACTCCGGTGTCAATTGTTCCAACATCAACCCCATAGACACATTCACCTGCTTGAGTCGCGCCATCTCCTCCCAACTCAACGGTCCAACATTAGTATGGGGCAAAAATCCCAGAGACAAAGCCAGGTCACACAAATCATAAATTCGTTGAAACCAAGCCTTGCGCCGTGAAGACCTAGGATGAACCTCACCACTAAGAATCAGAATTTCACAAACACCCTGAGACTGAAGCAACCTTAACTGATTTTCAGCATCCTCCAGACTCAACCAAGGACTGCTACCCGGTTCAGCACGAAAATTGCAGTAGCTACAGCGATTAAAGCATTCATAAGTGGGAACCAAAGTGTAGGCAGGGCTGTAGGTAATGATTTGGGAATCAGATTGGCAATCAGAAACGTTCATAGGAAAAAGCAGCAGTCAAAAGAGTCCTTTGATAATTGTTAATGGTCAATTGACACTTATCAATGATTCCCTGTTCCCTATTCCCTGTTCCCTATTCCCTACTCCCTACTCCCTACTCCCTACTCCCTATTCCCTATTCCATACTAACTAATGACTGTTGTTTAGCATAAATATTTTTCATATGCTTCTTAACAGTATTGGTAGTAATATAAAGCCGAGCCGCAATTTCTTTGTAAGACAATTTAGCTTTCCTAAGCAACCAAACTTCAGCTTCCCGGTTAGTCAATCCATATTTTTTAGCATCAGTAAGAGCAGCATTATAGCGAGAATTATGGCGATTTTCTAGAGTTACTAACAGATAAGGTTGTGCTTGATTATCCAAGACTAACCATCTGACTCTCACTCGAAAGGTTACCGAATTATCCGTTTTTATTTCTGACTCAAGAATCATTTTTTGCCCAGAAAACCAATCGCGACTATCAATTAATGCTTTGCACACTCCCCAAATTGACTCAGGTATAGAACTCATCTGTGACTTATCTTGACAGAGTTGACGACAAATGCGACTCCCACGTTCATTAGCATGAACCCACTTTCCTTGAGACGTCAGAATCAATACACCGTCAACAAACCCTTCAAGAATAGCTTGTAGAAGGAATTGAGAGTTTTTCGATTGTAAACTAGAAATTTTAGACTTATTTTCTGAATGACTGAGCTGAGCGAAACTTTTAACTTGCTGGTTAATCTGGGACTGTAAGCTATACATGTTGAATCTCCTTCAATACCCATAACGCATGCGAATTACCCAAGAACTCTATACAGAGATGGCTGAATTGAGTAACTCGTTCTGGCTTACTGATACAGTCATTGTTATAGGCGAACTCCTGTAGCTACAATGAGCAAGCTACAGATTTCTCAAATTCGTTGCATTTGTTTGCAATCAAGGGCAGCCGGGTGAAGGGACCGGGGTGCATCTCATATTTGTAAAAAAGATCGGAAGTGTGGGGCCCGGGCGCCTCTCAAGTTGTGATTTTCCTGGGTTCACACACCGATTGGTAGTCGTTCGCGTAGCGTGGCCTACGGCCAATGATTGGGTTTTTAAGGAGGATTTTCCCTGCCCTGGGAGCATTACTACTTTCAGGTCGATAAGTTACGGGTCTCTCTCCCGGCTCAGCCTGCGGTTTTTCAGCCTGTACTCATACTACTACGTCTTTTCTCTGCCGACAGTAGTAGGGTGGGCAGTGGATCAGACAGATAATCAAGCTTGCAAAGCACTTTGGTAAGCACTGCCCACCCTAGGATTCTTCTTGCTTGCCTGTTCTCTGCCGACAGTAGTAGGGTGGGCAGTGGATCAGACAGATAATCAAGCTTGCAAAGAGCCTTGGTCGGCACTGCCCACCCCAAGATTAATCCTGTGGAATCGGCATCAGGCGTGGAACGGGCATCTTGCCCGTTGTGGAACGGGCATCTTGCCCGTTGTGGAACGGGCATCTTGCCCGTTTCCTGCCCACAGGTCTAACAAACCTAATATATGGTCACGAAAGCGATCGCACCTTTTGTATTAAGTAATGTTAAGTTGTTATAGCAGTTAATCAGATAGATTCAGAAGCTTGTCATAGCGTTGGTAGGCAGTGCCCACCCTAGGATTAATCCCTAGGATTAATCAAAATTTTTCCAGCTCTGAGCAATCATTGACTAAAGCAATCACTGCTATTTTTGTTAAGCAATGTTAAGCTAATATAGCACTGGATCAAACGGATTAACCAAGCTGGCCATATAATGGCCTAAGTCTTGCCCAGTATAGGATTAATACCTTTGATTCATCCCTCGGATTAAGCAAAATGGTGCCAGCTTTCAGTAATCATTAACGAAAGCGATCGCATAGTTTTTCTTAAGTAGAGTTAAGTAGTTTTAAATAAAGTTACGATTAAACCCCGAAAATGTATTTATCTTCAGCATTGTATTAGGATAAATACAGACAGGCGAAACAAGCCTGCTGAACCTAGATAATCAAATAAACGCAATCATCCGAACATGACTACCACATTAAACCAGCGTAACGCTAACGTGTGGGATCGGTTCTGCGATTGGATCACTTCCACCAACAACCGCCTTTATGTAGGCTGGTTCGGTGTACTGATGATCCCCACATTGCTAACCGCTACCATCTGCTTCATCATCGCCTTCATCGCTGCTCCCCCTGTGGACATCGATGGCATCCGTGAGCCTGTTGCTGGCTCCTTGATCTATGGCAACAACATCATCTCTGGTGCTGTTGTTCCTTCTTCTAATGCCATTGGCTTACACTTCTACCCAATCTGGGAAGCAGCTTCCTTAGATGAGTGGCTCTACAATGGTGGTCCTTACCAGCTAATCATCTTCCACTTCCTTGTTGGTATCTTCACCTACATGGGTCGTCAGTGGGAGCTGAGCTACCGTCTAGGCATGCGTCCTTGGATCTGCGTTGCTTACAGCGCTCCCTTGGCTGCTGCTACTTCCGTGTTCCTAATCTACCCCATTGGACAAGGTTCCTTCTCCGATGGTATGCCTTTGGGAATCAGCGGTACCTTCAACTTCATGTTCGTGTTCCAAGCTGAGCACAACATTCTTATGCACCCCTTCCACATGCTGGGTGTAGCTGGCGTATTCGGCGGTTCACTGTTTAGTGCTATGCACGGTTCTTTGGTGACCTCCTCCTTAGTGCGTGAGACCACCGAAACCGAGTCTCAGAACTATGGTTACAAGTTCGGACAAGAGGAAGAAACTTACAACATCGTTGCAGCTCACGGCTACTTCGGTCGTTTGATCTTCCAATATGCGTCCTTCAACAACAGCCGTTCCTTGCACTTCTTCTTAGGTGCTTGGCCTGTAGTAGGCATCTGGTTTACCGCTTTGGGCATCAGCACCATGGCGTTCAACCTCAATGGCTTCAACTTCAACCAGAGTGTTATTGACTCTCAAGGTCATGTAATCAACACTTGGGCTGATGTACTAAACCGCGCTAACCTAGGTTTCGAGGTAATGCACGAGCGTAACGCTCATAACTTCCCTCTAGATCTAGCTGCTGGTGAAGTTACTCCTGTTGCTTTAACTGCTCCAGTTATCAACGGCTAATCTAAATTTGGCTTAATTGGCTGAGTTTGAAAAAAGCGCTCTCCGTTTGGGGGGCGCTTTTTTGTTTTTATGTAACGGGAATCGGGAATCGGGAATCGGGAATCGGGAATCGGGAATCGGGAATCGGGAATCGGGAATCGGGAATCGGGAATCGGGAATCGGGAATCGGGAATCGGGAATCGGGAATAGTGATAATATTTGACTCTGTCAGTTATTAATTTTTTTTGTACTGGTGCAATATCTAATATCAAGTTCAGATAATCAGTTATAAAAAAAATATATAGCGTTTATAGGATTTATGAGGTACGCTTTTCAAGCTCAAAGTCCCCCTTGATAAGGGGGATTTAGGGGGATCCCTTTGTACCTCATGGCATAGCGATGCAGCGCGGTCTTGGGGGTTTCCCCCATGAGCGACTGCATCAAGACAGAGAATTGCTATAGCTTTCTTCTAGTAGGTAATATCCATCCCCTGTTCCCTATTCCCTGTTCCCTATTACCTAATATTTATAACTGTTCAACCGAAAATGATATAAGTTATATGTTTCGCGATCGCTCCCTTCCTATTACTAGCAATACTCTGAAAACATTAATTACAGAGTTAGGCTCAGAATGCCAAACCGTTACCGCTTTAATCTATCAGCTTCAGTCACCTCACCTGAGTGCTAGACAACAAGCTGAGATTCTGGCAGAATTGCTGGCTGCTGCAATTCATTTGAATGTTCATTGTGGAGAAGAATTTCAGACGCTAATTGCTCAGGAGATGGAAAAATTACCGGATGATGATGAACAGGAGTAAATCGGGATTTGAAGTCAGAAGTCAGAAGCTTGAAGTCAGAAGTTTTTATAGCGTTTCTAGGACTCATGAGGTACACAGGATTGTTTCACTCTTGCCTGCTCCCTGCTCCCTAAAAGCCAAATATTTGTACCTCACAAGTCGTAGAATTGCTATATAATGATATTATGAGCAAAAAACAATCATACTGGAGATGCCAACAGGTATTATTATCCCCAAACAAAGACCTATTATCTATCTTTGAGTACATTGGTTCAGAGTCTAATAAAATCTACAATTGCTCGGTCTATTACGCCAGACAAATTTGGTTTAAAGCTAAGCGTATTGTAGGGAAATCTGAGCTTTGTGCTCAAATGAAGCATAACCCGCACTTCACAGCCATGTATGTAAGTGCATCTCAGCAAGTTTGTAATGGAGTAGCCGAATCATTTAAGTCGTTCCAGAAGCTTAATAAATTGTTTTGGAAGGGACAACTTGGATATCGACCAAAACCTCCAGCTTACAGAAAGAGTGGGTTGTTCACAGTGTCGTACCCAAAAAGATGGCTAAAGTTAGTTGGTAATAAAGTTCGATTACCCCTTGGCAAACAGGTTAAAGCATGGTTTGGGTTATCTGAGTTTTTTATTGATATGCCATCCAATTTGGATTGGAGACAGATAAGAGAAGTTCGCATCCTGCCCAGAAATGGGGTCTTCTATGCTGAATTTGTATACAAAATAGAACCGGAAGTTGTTGATCTAGACTTCAGTAAGGCCCTAGGCATTGATCATGGAATTGATAATTGGCTGACATGTGTGGATACAGTTGGCAACAGCTTTATTGTTGATGGAAAGCACATCAAGAGCTTGAATCAATGGTACAACAAACGTGTTGCTACTTTAAAAAAAGGCCGGGATAAAAACTACTGGACAAAACAGCTTGCTGCTGTTACAGAAAAGCGCAACAGGCAAATGCGAGACGGGATAAATAAGGCAGCTCGACTAGTTGTTAACCACTGTCTCAAAAATGGAATTGGAACTCTAGTATTTGGTTGGAATCAAGGACAAAAACATAATGCCAATATGGGCAAGCGCAATAATCAACAATTTGTCCAAATCCCCACAGCACGCCTGAAGCAACGTATTTTCCAGTTATGCGATCAATATGGCATTAAATTTCTAGAGACAGAGGAAAGCTATACCAGTAAAGCAAGTGCCTTAGATAATGATGAGATTCCCGTATTCGGTGAAAAACCCGCAGAGTGGAAACCCTCAGGAAAAAGGGTCAGACGTGGATTATACCGGACTGCTTTGAACTGGTATATCAACGCCGATTGCAACGGAGCAATGAATATCCTCAGGAAAGTAGCGGGAACCATTGGCATTGACCTGATGGGACTCAGTAGGGGCGCTTTGACTACGCCTTTAAGAGTTCGTTTGTGGACTCTTAACGAATCCCCGCGTCTAATGACCGGGGAGTGTCAATATACGAAAACCATTAACGAAGATGCGGACCCCGCGCCTATTGTCGTCGAAGCGAATCGCAGAACGGCAGTTAACAGGATTGAGAATCCAGGAGCCGCCCCGCAGGGGTGATATTGGCTTATTTTCGTCATTTTTGTCTGAATTTGACTCATTTTCACCATTGACATTTTCTGCTTCATTACCATCAATCCAAGCACTGCCATCTGTGGGCGCATCCTCATAATTATCATGCCAATCATCTAAACACCATTCCCACACATTCCCGTGCATATCATATAACCCAAAAGGATTCGGAGGAAATTGACCCACAGGGGTGGTTCCCTTGCTTCTTTCTCCTGGTGGTTCATCCCGATAAGGTCTTGAGGCATCGTAATTGGCTAACTGTCCGGTAATCGTCTCTCCAAAGTAAAATGGGGGATAGGATGCTCCGTTTTCGAGGTTAAGGGGTTTTGTAACCCCTCGACAGGCATATTCCCATTGCGCTTCAGAAGGTAGTCTATATTCCTTTCCTGTTAGCTTAGAAAGGCGGTGACAGAACTCTACTGCTTCATACCAATTGACTTGTTCAACAGGTCTTTGCCATCTATCTATTCCTTGATAGGGCTCTTTAAAATAAGAGGGGTCTGGATCTAAATCTTGATTGACCTTAAGGTCAGATCGAGATGCGATCGCGTTCCATTGATCTTGAGTAATGGGGTAACGTCCCATTAAAAAGGAGGAAATAGTTACATGATGTTGGGGTCTTTCATTGTCACGACTCCCTTCTTCACTTTCCGGTGCGCCCATTGTGAAGGTTCCATCAGGGATTAAAACCATTTCGAGAGGAATGCCGTTTATGTATTCTCTGTAGCCTCGAAAGGTTTGTTTTGGGCGTTTTATTGCCAATTTTGGCATAATTCTTCAAACTTCAAACTTCTGACTTCAAACTTCAAACTTCTGACTTCATCCAGTTCTCCCGGACACGCACACTAAACGAACACCATCATCGCCGTTGTATACCTCGCGCCTAATGACGTCGATGCGAAACGCAGAACGGCAGTCATCAGGATAGTTGTCCCAGGAGCCGCCCCGCAGAGGCGATTTTGGATTATTTTCGTCATTTGTGGCTGAATCTGACTTATTTTCACCATTGAAATTTTCCTGTTCATTCTTATCAATCCAAGCACTGCCATCTGTGGGCGCACCTTCGTAGTTATCATGCCAATCATCTAAACACCATTCCCAAACATTCCCGTGCATATCATATAACCCAAAGGGATTCCGAGGAAATTGACCCACAGGGGTGGTTTCCTGGCTTTCTTTTCCTTCTGGTTCATTCCCATAGGTTTTTGAGGCGTCGTAATTTGCTAACTTTCCGGTAATCGTCTCTCCAAAGTAGAATGGGGGGTAGGATTCTCCACTATCAAGGTTAAGGGGTTCTCTAACACCTCGACAGGCATATTCCCATTGGGCTTCGGAAGGTAGTCTATACTCCCTTCCTGTTAGCTTAGAAAGGCGGTCACAGAACTCTACTGCTTCATACCAGTTTACGTTTTCTACCGGGCGGTTCTCTCCTTTAAACTCTGAGGGGTCTGGATCTAAGTCTATTTTTACTTTCAAGTCTGTCATTGATGCGATCGCTTTCCATTGGGCTTGGGTTACAGGGTATTTCCCCATAAAGAAGGGTTGGAGTGTGACCTCATGTTGAGGTCTTTCATCGTCATAGCTATCTTTTTCGCTTTCAGGGGAACCCATGGTAAAGGTTCCTCCAGGGATAGCCACCATTTCCAGTTCCACATTATCGGTTAGGGTTTCGGTGAAGTAAGAAGCAGTGTAGGTTGTGGTTTCGGTAATTTCTCCGCGACGGTTAACAGTCGGGGTTTGAAATGTCCACTGTTGTAATTTCTCTTCATCCTCGTCTGGCTCCTCTTCAAAAACAATGGTGGGGACTTCCGCTTCAAATTCAAAAGGTTCTAAGTTGTCAGTGAGCTCAACTGTCCCCTTACCAATCTCATTTCTCTCCCGTTTGCGTTTTGCTACTTCTGCCCTGACTTCCTGTGCAAAATTGGCGTATTCTCCTCCCCAAGTGGTGAAAACTGCTGCTTTGACTTCAGCAAAATAGAGGTTTCGATCCCCAGCAATACCTGGAACAGACCCGGCTGGGTTGGGAATCAGTGCTGGAAAATCCCGCAGACTACCATAACGGTGCTCTATGAAATCTCCAATTTCCCGCCAAATCTCAGTGGTGCGTTGAACTGGACTATTTCCTAGCAGTAACTCCCGAATTCCCGGACGAAATTCATACCAAGTTTCGGCAACAGTTGCCTGGTCTGGCCCCAAGGAAGACTTTTGGATCAGACCACTAAAAAAAACTTCTGCCAGATGCCAGTGTTCGCTATCGGGTAAAAACCACTGTTGTGCCAAGCGCATCACTGGAGGAATCAGGGGAACAGCAGCCAGAACTTCAGCAAGTTTTCGGGCTTTGGGACTAGCATTGGCCAAGAATTCTCTCAGTAACTGTTCGGGAGTTTCCGCCACTGATTCAGTAGGATTCGTTGTGTCTGTTTTGGGCTTATCCTGTCTAATTAAAACCCCTTGAATCGAATTGCTGCCACTCCCCGTCGTAAAATTCGCCCAAGTGCTAAAGTGGTTAACGGATATATTGAAAATTGGAAATTGATATAACCTAGCAGTTGTAAGAAGCCTAGCTCCTACTTGTAACATGGAGTTAGCAGACTCTGCCTCACGAGCAATCAATGGTCGTTGAATTGCCTGATCTAGAGCTGTGCGCTGCCATAGGGTTTGAGGAAAAACATGGGCAATACTAACAGGATGCTGTTCTCCTAATTTTGCTAAAACTTCAAAGGCTTGACCGGAATACCAAGCTTTTCCCAAAGTATCCGTTAAGGCAATAAAGAGTCGATGTCCTCCTGGTGCGATCAGGCTACCAACACTCCGTTCAATCCGGTCAACACCTGAAAACAATTGGGGGGTAGGTTCTGTTGTCTGGAAGTGCCAAATCCGGACATCCCGGAAAAACCCTTGCCAGCGAAAAAGCGTTGCCACCCCTTCCGCTAAATCTCCCCAAAATGCCATGGAAGGGGAGCAATCAATCAATAAATGTACCTCAAACCATCGCTCTAGGGGAGAACGAAATGCCAGCATTGGCAATCCATTGGCTTCCGCTGTTTGTTCAACCGTTGCCTCAATATCCAGTTCATTGGCTAGCAGTCCAGGAACACGTTTAGATAAGGGCAACAGTGCCTTACTGATTTCCCTAGGTTTCGGTAAGGGAAAGGGGTCAGGAACACGAATAGGAGAGCTGTAATTACTGGAGGATGATTCGGGTTTTTCAGGGGAAGTCTGGGCATGGTCAGGCTGTTTAAGATTAGCCGCAATGGGTATCTGTGGTTCTTCTTTTTCCTTCACTGAGGGAGGAATATTTGGATAATCGTTTGAGGGATTGTCAGTGGATGATTCCGGATGATAATCCTCTACATCCTCTGGTGGTTTGATGTCTTGAGACAATGGAGGAGCAACAATACGATCTAAGTGAGCCAAGCACCAGATCAGTTCTGCCACTTGTCTATCATCTTGCCACCATTGATTGTTTTCACTCACCATTTCCCCCTGACCTCACAGTGATTTTAAGATAGTATTCAATACATCTTTCCGTTTTTCTTCAGTCAGGTCATCTCCTTGTAGTAATAAATAGATAGCATTCAACAATTGATCCGTTGCTAATTTTGTGTCTCTTGCCTTAATCCGTGCTAAAAATTCCTTGATTAATTTCCGAGCTGGCTCATCCAGTTGCTTTAAATGGGTGGCATCAAAGCGGTTTTCTAAAATTTTATAAAAACCCTCTTCTGTATCAGGTTGCTTAAGAGATAACCGTAAACATCGGCGTAGAAAGGCTGGTGGAAACTCCCGTGCTTCATTACTGGTCATCAAGACTAAGGGAAACTCTTGACATTGAATTAATCCTTTGTCAACCGAAATTTTTTCATCACTATCATTGCTGTGACTGCGGTAAGGAAGTACCTTTTGGAAGTCCCTGTTTAAGCGACTCAGTTCTGGAATCTCAAAAAATCCTTCCTCAAATATATGTAAGAGATCATTGGGCATATCAATATCACTCTTATCAATTTCGTCAATTAACAGCACTGCGGGTCTACCGGGTTGAGATTGACGAAATGCCATACCCATTGGTCTTAATCTTAAATAGTTACCAATATCAGGCTCTTTTATTCTCTCTGTATTACCAACTTGTTGCCTCAGTAAAGACACTTCTTGTAGTCGCCCAATAGCATCGTAGGCATAGAGACCATCTTTCAAAGTAGTGCGAGAAACAATTGACCAGCGGTAAGGCCCCGGTAGTCCCAGTTCAAGCGCTACTGCATAGGCTAAGGATGTTTTGCCGCTACCGGGATTTCCTTCAATCAGTAAAGGGCGACGTAAACACAATGCGGCATTGACCAATTCTACCGCTTGCTTGGTCGGAACAAACCCCAATGCCCTTGGATTAATCTTTCTTACGATGTCTTGGGTATTTTGTGATTCTGCTTTTTCACGCCATTGCTCAACTGACAGACCAAAGGTGCGCCAAGGCGGGGGCGGTGGCATACGACTCAGATGCTGTTGTTGGTCTTCTGGGGTTGGTAAACTGTCCGCACTGAGGGTTAAGCCCCGGTAGATGCGACGATCCGGCTGGTCAGATGTTGGGTTCTTTGGCATTTTAGTCCACCACGTTGGTATTCAAGGGTCTACAGCGTTGGGAAGGCTTCGGATATAAATCATCCCAGAGAAGGGTTACCTCCAAACCCTTTTTCTTTTTTCGTAAATCACGTATTTTGTTAGGCCAATCTTGCCATTCTGAGAGGTTTAGATGCTCTCCTTCAATCAGAGGTTGGTTCACGTCCCGACTCCAGACCGCAATGGGTAAAGCTTCCTCAATTCTTTCTAGATCGGAATCTGATGGGTCTGTACCCATATAATAGATATCATCCCCTTCAAATTCCCCAGGGACACTCGGTTCAGTCACAGAATTATTTACATCATTCCATAACCCTTGCTTCTTTAGTTCAATTTCATCACGAATCTCAAGAAAATCTTGATCAAAATATCGTTCAAAGGAGTTGATAAAAATTGGGTACTCTTCACCGAGGGGTGTTAGGTTTCTCCCTCGCTTAAACCTAATCTTATCCAATTTTGTTTTGAAATAGTCGAAGGGAATAAAATACTCAATTGTTAAATTAACTCGTTCCGGTAAACTATAACGAGCCTTGCGAATTAAGTTGGGCAAAATCTTTTCAAGATTAGTGTATAAACTCTCACTCTCTTGCTCAGAGACACTTTTTCCACTGTCGCAAGGTTCTAACCGTATCTTTTCTGCAAACCGACCAAGTGGTAAATCCTGACTTTCAAGCCAAAGATTCATACTCAAAAGTAAGGCACCAGAGGCTTGTCCTGTACCATTATCATTATCAACCTCTGGTTCAATCTCAACTTGAAGTCGCAGATTTTCTGTCGTAATCAGTTCTTGAAATTTTAAATCAGCTTTTTTAACAGATTCTTGGATTGTAGAGAGGTTTGCATCTTCTCGATATCTTAGAACTTCCTGTTGCCAATTTTTAATAGTCTTAGCAAGTCTCCTCAATTTGTTATCCTGTTTAGAAAATCTTCGCCGACACCATTCTGCACAAGCCACTAGAGGGCATATTCCTCTTGAAACTGGTTTTTGTCCTAATTCAGTCAGTCTTTTTTCGATTTCTATACAATCCAGAATAAATTCATCGTCTAAGACAAGCTTTTCAATAGTTTTATAACTTAAAATAAAAGAGTTTACCTGAAGTAAGCTATCTTCTGGGTGTTTCTTTAATCCAGCAAAAAGTTCCCTAATGAGTTCATCTTGCTTTTCTTCCCATGTTTGTATAGTCTTAGGCAGAATGGGGAAGAATTTAGCAGATTTTTCAGAGCCAGAAGCTGAGTAGGAAGCACGTTGCTCTGAGGAAATAATCTGATTAATTTGGTCAACTATATAATCTAGAGGAATGTATAAATTACCGTTTTATGCTGGTGCATTTTTAGCTCGTGAATCCTTGTGCAATAAATACTCAGTCAGCACAATCTTGCTATGGAGCTGCTTCTTAAGAGCGATCTTAGCTTTGGGATTTACTTTAATCATGGAAGATAACCTCTTCCCCTTGACACAATCAGCATGGTTTTCTGTGGTTGCTTTAGGCATTGTTGTACAGGTTTTTGGACATGGCCTTTTAACATACAGCTTTAAGCATTTTTCCTCTAGCTTTGTCAGTGTATGCCTCTTACTCGATCCACTGATTACAGCTTTATTCGCTTGGATTATCTTCGCTGAAAAATTGACGCCACTCAATATGGTTTCCTTCCTTGGCGTTATTGCTGGAATTTATCTCGCTAGGTTAGGCAAGGGTTCTCAAAAGGCAGGGTAAACCCCAGAAGTGTTGAAGATTTTAAACCTTAAACACTTCTGCACTATACCATACTTGGAGTTAAACTTTAGTGGAAGTAAGCAAGTAATCAGTTGCTAAAAGGTGTGAATTAATGCTATTAACTTCTAAAATTTTGTTTGAATGAAGCCATTTTAACACTGTTCTTTCCTGTTGTAGTTTTACCTCTTTTGAAAAATTTTGACGATTAAATTCTCCGATATATTTAGATCCTTTGTATAAATCAGACCTTGTGATCTCAACTAGAACTAAACCTGTTGATAAAATAGCTGATTTAAGAAGAGGATTTTCTAGAGGATTATTGCCATCTTCATAAAAGCAGCGAATCTCTTCTCCATTTATAGTATAATTTTTTTCCTGAAAACCAAGTTTATTCATATAAACAGTTGTTTCTGAGTTTGTTGATAGGCTTCTCGGGAAAACAAAAACCGGTAAATTATCAAACAAAGGGAGACCGTCATTGATTTGATGTGGTTCAAAGAGAATCTTCCACATATCTAAAGATAGACTATACTTATCTTGTTGATCATTTCCGGCATGCTCTATATTACTTCTATCGTAATCATGCATATATGTTGAAAACATACCTGCAATTGAAGATAATTTGAAATTGTCTGTATTATTCGCAACAGATACTTTTGTGAATTCATAGAGGGGGAAACCAGGTTCTTTATTATTGTTTTCATCAGAAAAGCAAATAACTACCAACCAAGCAATATCAAGAGTTATGTTCCCTAGTCTTACATCTTTTCTAAGTTGCTCGTCATGCAGATTCTGAAAGAATAAACCCCTACATCTTTCTAGGAAAGCTTTCTTTTGCTCTGTTGTCTTTTCTAAGATATCGGCAACTGCATTATAGCGTCCCAAATCTCCGGTTATCTTCTTTCTATGCTCTTTGGTTAGGATATCCAAAGATACTTCAACACTAGATAATTTCACTTGATTCAACGTTTAGGTAGACAATAAACCTCTTGCCAAAGTTATTGTTGCGGGTATCTGCGGTGGCTTCCGGTCTTCCAAACAGCCAGTGGTTGTTTGTTCGAGCTTGGCTGCTCGACTCCTTACATATATAGGAGTCAAGCCAAATCTGGTAAGCTGCTATGCAGTTATATTGTATAATGTAAAGTTAACCCTCTTGTGTCACTCTAGGCAAAGGAACAATAACGATTATCCCACAAATCGACCAAGTAACCTAAACAATCAAATTCCTTCATTCATACCCAATTGATAATTTGGGTCGAATCACTCGAAAGTAAAGAAAACTAGTAAGGTATAACACATTCACAACAATTAGTAAGCTTTTACCTATCCAAGATTCAATCATACCGAAAGTAACAATTGTTGCTACTAACACCAACAATTTTTCCACTGTGGATACGGTATAACCATGATGCTTGGGATCCCAATAAGAGAAAGGACTAATAAAACGATAGTTACTAACAGGAAAAAAGTGCCGGTGAGCATCATCGTTGTGAACTGGTAAATCTAGTAAAGAGTGCAGTATCATACTCCAACATAGAATTTCCCAAAGTTGCCATCCCCAGTAATGGCTGATAATCACTCCACACAGGGCTAGGGGAAGGGAATGAAAGGTAGCAACAAGGTTTTGCCAAAAGGGCAATTCGTAGGTTTGTGACCAAATCTGGTACTCTGATTGACGACGAATCAATTTTGCCCAGATATAAAGGATAAAAATTGGTAAATCGGGTAAGATAGCACCAATTGTAATGGGTAAAGCTGCCTGAAGTTGAGTCTGGTGATTCAAAACAGCAAGGTTAATAATGGCGTGGCTAGGAGTATTCAATGGTTAGTTTATTGATGAATTTGGTTGAGCGATATTATATAGAAATAATACAATCGGTGAGGTACTTTGGTACTGGTTTTTAGGGAGTAGGGAGCAGGGAGTAGGGAGTAGAGAATATGTTCAAAACTACAATACAAACACTATATAGCACTACGCATTAAGATGTTTGACATTCCTAAACTCAGCAAACTTAGTCATAGCTTACTTCTGACTTCTAACTTCTGACTTCTGACTTGCGCGTAGCGCTATATTACACGCAGTGCTATACGGTATAATAATCAACCATTGATTTGCTCTCTGGACTTATAGCGTTTCTCATAGCTATGAGGTACACATTATTTTTTCCATCTTACCTCTTACCTCTTAACTATTAACTGCTCCCTGCTCCCTGCTCCCTGCTCCCTAAAACCCAGAGATTTGTACCTCATGGGTATAATAATTGCTAGAATAATCCATTCCGCCTGATCAGTCAGGGTTAATTACTGTGTTGAATTCAAGGTCAAAGTCAAAACGAAATTCAAGGTTAAAGTCAAAACCAAATAAGCGTAAGCATTCCAACTCTCCCCTGCAGCGGCTGATGGGTTACGCTCAGCCCCATCGTTCCCTAATCGGGAAAGCGATCGCATGCTCAATCCTCAACAAAATCTTTGACCTAGCCCCTCCGGTCTTGATTGGGATGGCAGTGGATGTGGTGGTCAAACAACAAGATTCCTTGATTGCCCATCTAGGAGTAACGGATATCTTTAGCCAACTGGTATTGCTGGCATTCCTGAGCTTGATTGTCTGGGGATTGGAATCGGTCTTTCAATATACTTACCAACGATTATGGCGGAATCTGGCTCAAACCATTCAACACGAATTGCGCCTAGATGCTTACTCTCATCTGCAATTGTTGGAACTAGCGTATTTTGAAGATAGTAGTACAGGGGGATTGATGTCTATCCTGAGTGATGATATCAACCAACTAGAACGCTTTCTCGATATTGGTGCCAACGAAATTCTCCAGATAGCCACAAGCATTATTACTATCAGTGCGGGCTTCTTTATCGTTGCTCCCAATGTAGCTTGGATAACTCTGATCCCTATCCCCTTTATCCTCTGGGGTTCGATTACCTTTCAAGGTCTGCTTGCTCCCCGTTATGCAGAGGTGCGGGAAAAGGTAGGGTTACTCAATGGACAGTTAGCAAATAATCTAACTGGGATTACTACCATTAAAAGCTTTACAGCGGAAGACTATGAAGCCAAGCGGATAGAGGCACAAAGTCTAGGGTATCAGCACAGTAACCAGAAAGCGATCGCATTTTCTGCTGCCTTTGTCCCCTTGATTCGGATGTTAATCCTATTTGGGTTTACCGGAATTCTGCTCTACGGTGGTAAGTCCGCAGCCGCCGGGGAACTAGCAGTAGGCACCTACAGTGTCTTAGTTTTCATGACTCAGCGCTTGCTGTGGCCATTAACTCGACTGGGTAACACCCTTGATCAGTATCAACGGGCGATGGCATCCACTACTAGGGTAATGAATCTGCTGGATACCCCGATTGCCATGCACTCTGGGGATACACCATTGCCTAGGTCTGAGGTTAAAGGGGAATTGGTATTAAATAATGTGACATTTGCCTACCGTAATCGCCCCCCTGTGGTAGAAAATCTCTGCCTCCACATTCCCGCCACCAAGACTATCGCGATAGTAGGTTCCACAGGGTCTGGTAAAAGTACCTTAGTGAAACTGTTATTAAGACTATACGAAATCCAAGCAGGTTCGATAACTCTTGATGGGATTGACATCAGACAGCTGAAGCTCAAAGACTTACGCCATGCTATTGGTCTAGTTAGCCAGGATGTATTTTTATTCCACGGCACCGTAGAAGAGAATATCACCTACGGCACTTTTGATGCCACCACCGAGGAAATAGTTGCTGCCGCTAAGACCGCAGAAGCCCATGAGTTTATCATGCAGCTGCCCCAAGGCTATGACACCATTGTGGGAGAGCGGGGTCAGAAACTATCTGGAGGACAACAGCAACGAATTGCGATCGCACGAGCACTCTTGAAAGACCCCCCAATCTTGATTCTAGATGAAGCCACCTCCGCTGTTGATAATGAAACCGAAGCCGCCATTCAGCGCTCCCTAGAAAAGATTACCCAAAATCGCACAACCATTGCGATCGCTCATCGGTTGTCCACAGTCCGCAATGCCGATTGTATTTATGTAATCGAGCAAGGCAAATTAGTAGAACAAGGACGACATGAAGAGTTGTTAGAGCAACAGGGAATTTATGCCATGCTGTGGCGGGTACAGTCTGGAGTGAAGTAATAGGAGTGTGGGGAGGGTGGGGAGATGGGGAGATGGGGAGATGTTTATTAAGTTCGTAGGGTGGGTTAGGTGGGGCCAGGATTTTGAGCAATGACCAATCAGTTTTTATCCGCACCGTAACCCACCTTCTTAAAATTTCGCCCCTGACTACTAACGCTTTGTAATTAATGAAAGTGCCAAACCACTATAACTTGCTAACTTGCTAACCTTAAACCTGCTAACCTTGGCCAAAAGGCCACGCTTCGCGAACAACTTTCAACCTTCAACCTGCTAACCTTCTGCTAACCTTCAACCTTCTAACCTTGGCCAAAAGGCCACGCTACGCGAACAACCTTCTAACCTTCTGCTAACCATAAAAAAAATAGCCGTAGAAATTATTTCCACGGCTGGCTGAAATCCACAGTAAGTTGATTTCACTACTTATGTTATATGACTTTGTTCCATGACCAGTCCGATCATTATCCTACTTGATTAGACCTGGTCTTTTAGCTAGGGGGGAAACCCCCCAGCAGCTTAAAATCTTAATCCAGAATTAGGTACCTCGTCAAAGTACTAATCACTTCTCCAGGAATGCCACTCGGCTCAAGAGGAGTCCACTCATAAAGTTGTGCGTAGCCCTGGGTATACAGGGAATAGATGGTATTCATTACTGCCTTACGGGAGCCCTTTAACCTGTGCTCAACCGGTTCTTTATTCCCGAAAACAAATTGAGTAGTATTCCCCGGAATTAGATACTCTGGATTATTGTCAGGATTCGGAACAAAGTCTGTAAACATGATTAACAACTTCAAGGGATTTGTGTACTATAATAATTGTTATATTTTTATTTTTCAAGAGATTTTATATTTTTTTTTGTAAGCTATCAGCTATCAGATTTTGAATAATAAATTTAGCGTATTATTGGAAATTATATAAAGCTATAAACCTTATTATTAGAGTTAATTAATGTTAAACTATGCTCTTAAATAGCCGCTATATTATCGTTTTTTTTATTTTATTTTTTATAAAGTAATTATCAATTTTTTGATAAACTTTTGGGGTGCATCTCACTGTATTTATGCCGCCACTCATGGGGAGATGGGGAGATTGGGAGATGGGGAGATTGGGAGATAGGGAGATGGGGAGATGGGGAGATTGGGAGATTGGCGGAAGAGAAAGTTGTACCTTTGACCGCAACTTAGTATTAAACGATCAATTAAAGCATTCCTCATCTCTGGATCAGAGATATTAGCTAACTCACCCACTACCGTTCCATATTGACTAAGTTCCGTTACTGCTTCTTCCAGTTTAGGCTGACGTGAGCCAATTAAAACCGCAGCACCACCCTGCTGAAGAATTAATTGAGCAACCGCTTTACCCATACCACTTGTGCCACCAACAACAACGATTTTTTGTCCGGCAAATGCTTGTGTCATGATTATCTCCTTAATTGATTGATAGATTGATTAGAACTTAATTACCTACTAGAAGGTAGATACTAAAAAAAAATTATTCCTTTATCAGCTGTCAGCCGTCAGCCGTCAGCCGTCAGCTGTCAGCTTATTTTATTCTCAAGTAGTGTGGAACAGGCTTCTAGCCTGTGACTTTCGCATCAGCACCTCAAGTAGTGTGGAACAGGCTTCTAGCCTGTGACCCATAGCCCATTAGCTGATAGCTGACCGCTGACCACTGACCGCTGATAGCTGATAGCTGACCGCTGATAGCTGTTCGCGTAGCGTGCGCGTAGCACATAAGCTAATCGCTGACCGCTGATAGCTTCTCTTTCAAACATGCACCAGTAATCTGATCAAAAGCAGCACTACTATCTTCCGCTACCCGGGCTAATAATTGCGCTCCTTGTAACATCGAAAGTAGCATTTTTGCTTCTACTTCCAACGATTGGCTACACTGCCAATCCTCGGTTTCACAGCCACGGTGCAATAGTCTGGCTACCCAAGATTCAGTGACAGAAAAGAAACTTCTGATCTCTGCTTGGATTTCGGAATTTAAAACACTCAAATCTGCTGTCAACATTCCACACAAACAAATTTTATTGTCTTGCAAACCATCTCGATAGAGATTCACAAACTCTCTCAATTGTGCTTGTGGTGTTGTTTCCTGTTGCTCAATCTCAAGACATTTTCGTGTGAAGTTTTTTTGGTATCGTTTAACTAATTCCTTTACCAAATCATCCTTAGATGGGAAATGGTAATGGATACTAGCCTTACGGATACCTATTTCTTTGGAAATGTCCGCGTAACTAAAGGCGCTGTAGCCTCGGTTGCGCACCATGGATTGAGCTACGTCTAGGATTTGTTGAGCAGTTTTCTGTTTCATGACTTTATGCTACCTACTACTAGGTAGGTTTGTCAAGTCTTTTTTGGAAAGGGAGTAGGGAGTAGGGAGTAGGGAATCGGGAATCGGGAATCGGGAATCGGGAATCGGGAATCGGGAATCGGGAGTCGGGAGTCGGGAGTCGGGAATCGGGAACACAGATGTAGGGTGGGCAGTGGATCACACCGATTCAGTTGCTTGCGTTCGCGTAGCGTGACCTACGGTCAATCGCCTGACTAAGCACTGCCCACCAACGGACTAGTTGATGTCGGTGAGTAAAAACACCTCCAGACGGCATTAACCGTGATATTAAGAATTAATACAGCAATAGCAAAACTTAGTGATACAAGTGGTATAACACCTCTACTTTAGATTTATGCTGTGAGTAAACCTCAAATCGGCATTAGGATTCCTCCAACCCTTCTCCCAAAACTCAATAGTTGCTAGGTTGAGCAAACTAGCCGGTCAAAGACTGATGTGATTGTTGGTGCGATCGCGCTTATACCTGACTGTGCTGAAAACATTCCCATCACTCAGACAATGGCTTAATTTTAGAAAAGGTTGTTGTAATCTGAGGCAATCAAATGTCAAGTCAGCTTATGCCAGGAGAAACTCCTAAGACTAACTCTGCTATATCAGAGTTAGAGTCTGCTATTCAACGTTATACTCATGCACTTACTAAACTTGAAGATACTAGCTCGTCAGGGAGCATCCCATTTTGGCAAATATATCTTTTTATGTGGGCGGTAGAATCACGATCATACAGCTTAATGCGGTATGTTTCTTCCAAAGTGGGATCCTCTCGTTGGCCAAAAGGCCACGCTACGCGAACGCCATCAAAAGAAATCGTTCTAGAAGTTTTGACTGCTCGTGATACAGTTCAAGCAGAATTAAGCAATCAATCACAGATTCCTATAGGAAGCTTGATTAAAGTTAATGATCTAGATAACCGATTAAAGCAAGAGACTAATAAGATTACCACAGTAGTAGATCTAACTGAATGGCATTCTATTTTGAATCCTAAAGTAGACGCTTGGTGGTGGTTCTTCAAACCTCCAAAGCATCGATGGGATTATTTTGACTGGCTATGGAAAATACTGACAGTTGTATTTCTAACATCGTCTTTGAGCTTAACAGTAGATATTTCCTCACGCTTTCTCAGTGGTGGACCAGAGACCTTAGGGGCTTTTGTTACTGCTACTCAGAGCGTCCTAACACTATTGGCCGGTAGAAGCGCTCTAACAAAACCTGGACAGGAGTCAATCAAACGTGCTCTTACCAGTTTGAATATTCCTAACTATTTGTGGGAAGAAGTAAGTTGCGGTATTGCCTTCAGTATTTTACTAATTTCTGTTACCTTTCGTTTGTCATTACCTCAGATTGCAGTAATTTACAAAAATCTTGGTGATCGATACATTTTTGAAAATAGTCCTCCGGAATTTGCTGCCGCCATATCAAGCTACAAACGAGCACTCTTCCTTAATCCTGATTACGTTGAACCTCATTATAAATTAGGATTAGTTTATGAGGAACTACAAGAAAATAAAAAGGCTTTATCTGAATACAAAATTGCTGTCCAAGATGACTTTGAAGTTGCTTATAATAACTTAGGAAGAATGTATATTCTAGACAAAAAGTATTATCAAGCTAGTTCCTTATTACTACGAGGTCTAGACTTAAATGAGAATGATGAAGTAAGATACTATTTGCTTAAAAACCTGGGGTGGGCTCGGCTAAAACAAAATCGCTATGCTGAGGCAAAACGTCATCTCCAGGATGCTATTACTTTAGATAAGGAAAAGGCACCAGCTTACTGTTTGCTAGCGCAGGTATTAGAAGAAGCAGGTGACAATAATACTGCAATAATCATGAATAATTGGGCATCTTGCCTGGGATATTCCTCCAGTTATAATATAGATGAAGACAAATGGATTGACCAAGCTAGACAGCGCTTGGAAACTGGGTTCAATAAATAGTTGCCCAATAAAAAATGAAACACATAGTAGCTGCTTTTACAATCGTTGGTATTACCGTTGCACAAGGTTTTACCAATAAAGTTATTGCCGATGAATTACCTGTAGGAACTGTGGACACAGCTCAGGGAGTGGGTAAGATCTTCCGCTTACCTGAAAACGTTTCCATTCCTGTATCGATAGGTGAAAAGCTTTATCCTGGTGACTTCCTAAGAATAGATAAGGGAGCTTATGTAGTCATTGAGTGCCACAACAACAACAACAACAACAAATGGACTATACCTGAAGGTATTTTGGTGGGCGTGAATAATGGTTGTGAGCGACCAATCAACCCATTTAGCGGAAACGTTCCGGACAAGGGTGTTCCCGGGAGACGTGTTGGTGGCGCTACCAGGTAGCCCGAGCTTCCCAAAGCGGAACTGTAGCATATAGTGCATACAGATGTAGGGTGGGCAGTGCATCACACCGATTCCTTTGTTTGCGATCGCCAAAGTACCCACTGCCCACCCTACAATTAATCTTCAACAAACTAACCTTCAACCTTGGCCTTTTGGCCACGCTACGCGAACAACAAACTAACCTTCAACCTTCTGGTGCGTTACGGGGCGGGCTGTCCCAACACTGGCTACGAGGTTTAATATGATGGCAAGCCCGCCCCTAACGCACCCTACGCCTGCATTCTAAATTCTTAATTCTTCATTCTCAATTCTACATTCTGCCTTCAACCATCCAAATCCCCTTCCATCACAGCAGCGATCGCATGTTGAGCATTATCCTGGAATTCCTTAAAATTCACTTTACCCAGGAACCAAATTGCCACTATCATCCCTGCGGATTGGAGAGCAAACACGACACCATAAGCCAAGACTGGGGTAGAAAAAATGGCTCTACCTATATCAAGGATCACACCACCGCTGGCTACTGCTATGCCTCGTGCCATGGCTTGCGCTAATCCCCACGCCCCCACAAAGGTGCCAGCCGCTTCTGCTGCGGTTAGGTCTAACATCAAACTCAGAGCCCCTGTGGTAGCGATACCAGTAGATAAACCAAATAAGAGTAAGGTTCCCTGGAATAGCTGAGCATTTCCGGTAAATCCTGACATAATAATCAAGATAAAGCAGATAGATACCGCTAAACAGCCTAATTGAGTGGTTTTGCGCTTACCTAAATTGGGAATTAGGAAAAAGCCAGTTGCGCTCAAGCTCATCAACATCCCAATCCCCCAGTAGCTATTCAGTAGAGAGGTTTGAGGAATTGACATATTAAAGACCTCTCCCCCATAGGGTTCTAGCACTGCTTCCTGGAGAAATAGGCTGATGGTCATGATCACCAAAAAGGTGAAAAACAGGCCAGTTTGGGGACTAGCCGTTAATAGTTTTAGGGATTGGCCCAAGGTAATCTGGTCTTCGCGATTCGCTAGGATAGAACGGGAAGAATAGCGCGAGTATTTTTTCTCGATTCCAAAGGTGGCTAATACCGCTAGCCCGAACACCATTAAGGGTACGAAGAAAAACAGCCCAGTAATTGATGACCGCAATACTTCCAGGGATGTATCAATATTATCTAATCCCTTCAGCAAAATTGTGCTACTGATGCCGCCAATGGCAATACCTACAGTCATCATTGACCAGATAATACCGATTAATTTGCCACGGTTGTCTTCATCAGAAATATCCACTAATAAGGTAAAAAAGGTAGTGGAACTCATACTGAGGGCTAGACCGTATAAAGCAAAAACTAGAGCCCCAAGAGCGACCCAACTATAAGCTGGAATTGACCATGTCCAACCTCCAGCCCCTTCCACGAGATTGCCCAATTGCCAAGTGATTTGTACCGCTAAGGATAGGATAATCATAAAGAAGCCGCTTCCCATCCAGACGTAACCAGTACGGTGATATCCAAAGACCGGTTTAGTATCCGAGAGCTGACCAAACCATACCCGGGCTGGGGCAACAAACAGCGAAATGGCTAGGAGGCTCCCGGTAATTGAGGCTGGAATACCTAGCTCGTCGATCATCACTCGGTTGAGCACTCCTAGGGTAAGCACTGCCAAAATCCCTAATCCCATCTGGAATAGACCAAGCCGGAACATGGTAAATAGATTAATCTTGGGAAGTCTGTGGTGCTGTGCTGAGGAGGGAAGCTCAGACTTGACTACATTACTGGTTTTCATCGGTATAGTTTCAGTTTAGTGTGGGGAAACAGAGGGAATCGGGAATAGTAGGAAAGAGATCCGAGGATTGTTTGGTGTTATGACAAATTAGCATTGGGTTTCATGATCAATTTGGATATGTTATAGGTAAATCCTATAG
Source organism: Moorena sp. SIO1F2 (assembly GCF_010672755.1). Lineage (NCBI taxonomy): Bacteria > Bacillati > Cyanobacteriota > Cyanophyceae > Coleofasciculales > Coleofasciculaceae > Moorena > Moorena sp. SIO1F2. Next base: position 8,033 of record NZ_JAAHFV010000008.1, on the reverse strand, counting down.
CGAAATGGCTGAGATCAAATCCCTAAATGGCTTAGCTTGATGGGCTCGATAAATGTGATTGGCCTACGGCCAAAAGGCCACGCTAGGCGAACGCTCCCGATTCCCGACTCCCAATTCCCGATTCCCGATTCCCGAACCAAATATAAAAAACCTACCCCTGTGAGCTCCGTGGAATGGGCATCTTGCCCGTTTCCTCCTTATTTTCGCGCGGGCAGGATGCCCACTCTACTCCTAACCCTCTCAACATCTCAGGGCATCCATTCCAACCCAATCCCCACCCGACTATCCTTATTTTCGATAGAATTCTGTTTCTCAATATCCGTAGCAAGCCGCAAATTGGGAGTAAGGGCATAACCAAAGGAAAGCTTGCTTATCCCCACCTCCTCACTACTGCCAATAGACACAAAACTTTGAGTGAAGGAAATATCAGCGGCACCAGTCCTAGACAAAACCAATAGCAACCGCGCTCCCACATTTACCCCATCGGTAGAGTAACCATCAGTCTCCAAATTGCGATAACCCACCATCGGGGCAACATTAAAATAACTCCCTAAGGGCAGTACATAATACCGCAAATCTACCCCAAAGGTTTCTCGCTCACCATTAAACGAAGCCTGATAATCCCCACTCACCGTCAAGCCAGAATTACCAATAAACACATCTTCCACTCCCACATTCACCCCTGCGGCTTGTCCATTAGAGGGAAACTGGGAGTAACCGAACCGCAACCGAGTGCGAAAACTGGGTTGATTGCGAATATCCTGCCAAACATCCGGCACCTCCTCTAGCCAACGCTGTAGCACCGGACTGCCTTCGATTACCTCTGGACTTAAATCCAACTCCTGGGCTGCTGAATTACCAGGAGGATCAGACTGGGGGGACTCTGGTAATTGATCTGGAGTAGGCTGAGGCGGATTGCCCTGGGTTTCCTCTTGGTTGCCTGTAGTCGAGTCCGGTACTGGCACAGTTTGACTCCCAGCTCGGTAAGCAACTGTGAAGGTAAACGTTAGTCCCAGTAATCCCGTTTTTAGATACTTAAGTCCCAAATTTTTTAACACTCAACAATAAAAAATACACTAACAGAACTGACGCACCTATACCGATAAAACTTCTGTCATTCTTGTATCATTTCCGGATCTAAGGGAATAGGGAATAGGGAGTAGGGAGTAGGGAGTAGGGAGTAGGGAATAGGGAGTAGGGAATAGGGAATAGGGAATAGGGAATAGGGAATAGGGAGTAGGGGGAGAGGGTTTTACGGTTTGTTTTATAACGGAATAATATTCAATTTAAATGCACAACAGGTTAAGTATTAGAAACGCTATAATTACCCTTACTAAAAATCTCCCCCATCTCCCCATCTCCCCATCTCCCTATCTCCCCATCTCCCTATCTCCCCAAACTTACAGCACTTACAACCCGATTCCCGATTCCCGATTCCCGATTCCCGATTCCCGACTCCCAGGGTAAATCAAAAAAAAGTGATCCTACATAAAGTAGGATCACCACAAAAACGAAGCTAACAGTTAGCGGAGCAAACTTTAGATCATAGAACCCTGTTTAGCCGTCATATCAATGGGCTTAATCAGGTACAATTTTAGGAGCTGCCAGGCATTAGACATGTAGAGTGGCAACTTCTGGAATATTTGCAAGAACTTAGGCGTATTTGAATTAGCGATCGCTCTTAGCTTATCATTATTCCGGACACAAATCTCCAGACGCTCATAAAATTCCGGATGGTCTACATCCAGAATAACTGGGAAGACCCGTCCTGAGGTGTCGTTAGTCTTCTCAATCACATGCTTATCATACTCACGAGCATCTAAACCAATGGAGGCATAAAATCCAGACCGCTGAACATCATTCAGATACATAGTGGCAAACACCGACAGCAAGAAGAATCTCGACCAAAGCTTAGCCTGCCAATCATTCAGCGTATTCGGCTGAGCTCTCATGATCGCATCAAAGAAATCCCCATGACGGTTTTCATCCTGACACCAGTTTTCAAAGAAGCGGAAAATTGGATAGACCCGGTCTTCAGGATGAGCTTCTAAATGGCGATAGATAGTAATATACCGCCAATAGCCAATCTTCTCAGACAGATAGGTAGCGTAGAAAATAAACTTCGGCTGAAAGAAGGTGTACTTCTTGCTCTTAGTCAGGAATCCCAAATCCAGCTGTAGATTGAAATCTGACATAGCCTTGTTCAGGAATCCCGAATGACGTGCTTCATCACGAGACATCAGGGTAAAGCACTCTGCCAGCACAGGATTTTTATGCTTTAAGCGCCGTCCCAATTCCTTATAGAGCAAGAAACCAGAGAATTCCGCTGTACAGGAACGTTCCAGAAATTCAACAAATAACCGGCGTTTTTCCCCATCAATGTGATCCCAGGATTGATTAAACTCCTCATCCCGGACAAAATGGTGACGATTGTAATCAGCTCGAAACTCTTCCAGGATGGCTTCCAGTTCATCCTGATTAGGCGAGAGGTCCATCTTCGCCATTGCTTCAAAGTCAGTAGTGTAGAACCGGGGAGTTAGGATCGTGTCCTTCGCCGGTACCTTTATACCGGGTCGGATTTCATCAAAATCAGGTTTTTTAAGGGAATCTACCATCTTAAGCTCTTGCTTGCTTGTTATAGTTGCTTACCATTCTCGGTGGCCTGGTGTGGACAGATCCGGGTCACTCAACCCAAGCCCAAACCAATGACTAAGCATTCAGCGGTCAGTTATCAGCTATCAGCTCATGGGCTACGGGCAAACTACTTGAGGTACTATCAGGGGCTTTAAGTGTACGGGGTCTGATGAGTAAAACGAACAGGGATTTTAAACCAGCCGTAGCAGCACCCCCGATGCTTGTTTACTATCTCCCGTTGATTAGCTGACAGCTGATAGCTGAATGCTTAAACAGTATATTGCTATATATTGCTTTCTGAGTTTACCAGGGTATTGGTGATCTCAAACGCCTGTTTAGGTTAAGAGTTACAACGTAATTTAAAGTTTTATTACATTTTGCCCCTGCCGTAGCTTAAACCTGAATCCTTAAGCAAACCTGAAAGCTTAAGCAAACCTGAACGGTGAAAGCTGTTACATAACTTAACTAAAAGAATTATTTAATAAAGTTATTTAACAATCAAGTTATTACCTTTTTCGTTATCATCTTTATAGTTTTGACCTAAAAATCGGGATTGTCAAGGGGGAACCGTTTCGACTCCCCCTTTTTTTTAGGTAAGCATTTAGCTATTGGCTGATAGCTAAATGCTTAGGGAATAGGGAATAGGGAATCGGGAATAGGGCACAAATATTGTGTACCTCATTACTATGATAAAGGCTATATACTCTAGAATAAATGGTTGAGCATGTTGAGTATTTGTAAGCGATCGCTTTTAGCGGAAGCTTAGCTTCATCGCACCCCCCGTGGTCTACGGCCAATCGCATTTGTTTGGTTCAAGCTTACCGGATTCCCAAAAATTATCAGTACTCCCTAATTTCGGTCATTCCTATCTTTTGCTAGGGGTGAGAGTTTTAGAGCTATCCCCTGGAAAAGAATCCTCAAAAATTGCTCCTCGTTTAATTAGGTCAAGCTTCATCAATGGATTAATTCCTGAGTTATTTCCAAATAGTGCATTTTGTACTTCAGCACTACTGAGTTTGGCACCACTGAGGTCGGCACCCCTCAGGTTGGCATCACTCAGGTTGGCACCAATCAGCTCCGCACGAATCAGGTTGGCACCACTGAGGTTGGCACGACTCAGGTTGGCACGACTGAGCTTGTCACCCATCAGGAGCTTGGCACGACTGAGCTTGGCAACCCTCAGGATGGCAAAGCTCAGCTTGGCATCACTCAGGTCGGCATCACTCAGGTCTGCACCAATCAGGTCTGCACCCCTGAGGTTGGCACCCCTCAGGTCAGCATCACTCAGGTCCGCATCACTGAGGTCGGCACCCCTCAGGTCAGCACCACTCAGGTCGGCACCACTCAGGTCGGCATCACTGAGGTCAACACCCCTCCAGTCTCGACCCACAGCTCTACGGCTAGCAATCTCTTCAACTAGACGCCATTTAGAATCAAGTTCATTATTTTGATCATGCTCTGACCTTTCGCTCAAAATTTGAATATCTTGAACAGGAAAACCGCTTAATTCTTTGATTTCTCCTGATTCTATTCGAGCTCTAAGCCGTTCGATATCCTCTGGAGAACCCTCTATAATTAATCGGATGCTGCCTGGTTTAATATCAATAATGTTTATACTGTATCCTGAATAGTCTCGTAAAATAGATTGAATATGTTTTAAATTTTGAACTGAATCGATATCCCCTTCTAAGACAATAGAAGCTTTAATGGTTTCACTTTGTTTATCGATTACAGTCACTTTGCGCCTAGGTGCTTGCCCTTGCTCCACCCCCTCCAACAGCTCTGAACTACTGCCATCATTTATGCTTAGCAGTTCGGATTGGTTTTCGTCTGCTATTCCCGCGATTTCTTTCCAGTCTAGGGTCAGGGCCTGGCATATCCTTTTAAAAGAATCCAACTGAATTGGCTGGGATTGAAAAAACTTTGTTACTGTACTGCGACCTATAAGTTGTGACTTTGCAAATTTACTTTTAGATTCAAATCCTAGCCTGATTAAAGCTTTTTCAGCTTTCTCTATACCTTTTGACGAGGCGATGATAGTTAGTTTTTTATTTTTTTTTCCTGGGCTACACTTTTTCATCGTATGAGTAATTTTTTATAACTATAGTAATAGCTGTAATGGTGTTTAAAAAATCAAGGTAGTAAGCGATGCAGCCCTAAATGACCAAGCTAAATAATTCACTGAGCCAAAGTTTCCTATTCCCTGCCGCCAGCGCCATAACGTTTAGCGCAATCACAACTTAGTCACAAGGCAATCAAACGAAACCCAAATCATATTAGCAACTAATCCATTGGACAGTCAAGGGTTGGGGTTTTGTCGGTAACCATTAAAAGTAGCAGTCAAGCTTAACAGTTACAACAAAAATCGATGGCTAACAAAACCCTAACTATCAAAGAAATGGTTCAAGCTGCTATTATATCCATATTACTTGGGGGGTCACTTACCCTAGCGGTAATGGATGAACAATACCGTCCCACCTTTATGGATATGGCAAAAATAGGTCTTGGAGGCTATCTGGGACTGTCACTTCCTAAGTCTCAAGGGAAATAAAACTATAGCGCTAGTATAGGGAACAGGGAACAGGGAACAGAACCTGACACTTTTTTAGAGGTTGTCTGGGAAGTTTCATTTGCTACATACAAGCCCCCTAAATCCCCCGAGCGAGGGATTGCTCGCTCGGGGGACTTTTACCATAAAATTGATTCTTGTTCCCCCCAGAATTGGGGGGCTAGGGGGGCAAAAATCAGTATCAAAAAACTTTTAACATATCCTCTTATATGTCAAAATTATAACTATAATACTTGCTTTAATTATTGGGTTTTAGATAATGAATTCTGAACAAATCCCTATCCAACAGATCAGCACAGAGTATATTGCTATAGATCCTGATTTTTGTGGTGGTAAACCTCGCATTATTGGCACTATAATGCCTGTCGCTACTATTGCCAAAATGTATTTGGAGATGGGAGAATCGTTAGAAGAAATTGCCTCTGAGTATCATTTATCTAAGCCAGCGGTTTATGCGGCAATGGCCTATTATTACGATCATCGGGAAGAAATTGACCGCCATACCGCAGAAAGTGCAGCGTTTGTGGAACAAATGAAGCGCAATAGTCCCCCTTCTCCTTTAGAATCACGATTGAGGGCTATTCGGGGTGAGTAGTCGGATGTATGACGTATATACTCCAGAGGAAATGGTTGGGCGTATTGAGTATTTGTAAGCGTTGGCGTAGCGTGGCCTACGGCCAATCCCATTCTTTCCTTTGATCGCATTTGTTTGCGGGATTTGGCTAGGGGTAAGACTTTCCGAGCTATCCCCTGCTACATCCTCAAACATTGCGCCTCGTTCAATTAGGTCAAGCTTGATGGATTCATCAAGTCCCGAGTTATCTCCGAATTGGGTATTGTCCACAATAGCACGACTGAGCTGGGCATGAGTAAGGTCGGCATTCTTTAGGTTGGCATCACTTAAGTCAGCACTACTAAAAAATGGCATTGCTGAATCAAGGAATGAATATGAGTGGGGTTGGCATCCTGCCTGCCCGGGAATTGTAACGGGCAAGATGCCCGTTCCACAAAACTCTTCAAATCATTCCATTGTTAAGCAAAGCCGAATTTAATAGTTTCATATTTTACAGACTTGAAAGTCTGGATAAAATCCCTTGGCTGTTGGCCACGCTACCCGGATCAGCTGATACGCGACACGCTGATAGTTGATAGCTGATACGCGACACGCTGATAGCTGATAGCTTAAAATCTACCTAAACATTAGCCAAGACTTACTAATTCCACATTAGCCACTTCTGAGCATTTAGCCGTTGTATGGTGTAATGAACCATTAGATCAAGAGTCACTTTCCGTTCATCAATCATAAAAGACTCGATCGTACTAGGGTTAACACCATTAGCCGACGCAGAGAAAGCCTTTTGTTTTTTAATATCTTCGTCTAGGAAATAAACGTTAAATTTACGTTGCCCATTTTGCCAACTACCCATTACTTGCCAACAGTCATCCATTTGACTCAAACTCGGAATCGGGATTTTCTGTTTAGCAAACGTCACATCTACATCATCAATACCTTGTTTGGCAAAAGCAGTCTTAAGGGCTGGTACATAATGTTGTTCCACAAATTCAGTAAAGGGTTTCTTTTCAATTGCTGGTGGTTTGGCTTTTTTAGCTTTTGCCTCTGTAGCCGCAGGCTTTTTGGCCGCAGGGGCCTTAGCCGCTGGTTTGTCTTCTGATTTGGCCGCAGGCTTTTTGGCCGCAGGGGCCTTAGCCTGCGGTTTCTCTGCTGATGTATCAGAAGGAGTATTGGCTTCCTCAGGGTTAGGCAAGGGTTGGGTTTCTTCCGCCATAGCTAATGTAAGTCATTATCTTTACTCTGGATGATCCTATCTTACTGGCGAAGGGCTAGACAGATAGCTCGGGAGTCGGGAGTCGGAACCCACCCCTAACCCCTCCCAGGAGGGGAACGGGAATCGGGAGTCGGGAGTCGGGAGTCGGGAAAAGCGGGAAATGGGAAGAATTCTTCGGACTTGAGCTAAATGCGATTGGCCTATGGCCACCCTACGCGATTGACCGTAGGTCACGCTACGCGATTGGCCTATGGCCACCCTACGCGATCGCATTTGTCAGTAGCTTTCATGAGTATAGCGCTTTCTAACCTAATGAGGTACACATAATTTTTTCTCTCTTGCCTCTTGCCTCTTGCCTCTTGCCTTCCCCTCCTGGGAGGGGTTAGGGGTGGGTTCCTCTTGCCTATTCCCTATTCCCTATTCCCTATTCCCTATTCCCTATTCCCTATTCCCTATTCCCTATTCCCTATTCCCTATTCCCTATTCCCTATAGCTAGCCTTTTTCTCTGCACAGAGTAATTAACGGCTAACACCTGATGGTCGAGAGGATGGCAAACCTGAAGGAATTATACTAAAGTATATGAGTACTGAAAATTAATCCTATAAAAATTAATTATCAGATTTAATAGCATCTCAATAATGTAAGCATTCAGCCATCAGCCGTCAGCCGTCAGCCGTCAGCCGTCAGTTTTGTGGCACAGGCTTTGGCCTTGGCCAAAAGGCCACGCGGGGCGCGTTTGGCCACGCTGTGCGAACGACGCTGGGAGGTGACTTTACTCAGCATTATTCCAATGCTTACTTATTTTATTCAAAAGCACCTCAAGTAGCAACTCAAGTAGCGCATTAGCTGATAGCTGATAGCTGATAGCTGATAGCTGATAGCTGATAGCTGATAGCTGATAGCTGATAGCTGAATACTCACTCAATAATGCTATAGCAGTAATTGTATTATCAATAGTATTTGAATTTAGGGTGTATTAAAATAGTTGATAATCTCCCTAGGAGCCAGGGTAAATCTACTAAACCTAAACACGAATCATAAA
>NZ_JAAHFV010000079.1:0-20124 GCF_010672755.1 Moorena sp. SIO1F2 | reverse complement strand
GACTTGGGGGAGCACTCCAGCAAAAGTCCTGGGTGTTCGGCGGGAATGCCGCCTGTCGCGAGGGATAAACCCTTGTAATCAAGACGGACACCCCCACCACGAGAACGCAGGTGGGGGAAGCATTCATGTTAATTCAAGTACGGCGAAGGATTTGGGAGATCAAGGATTTTGATCTCGGTATAGTTGTGTCGAAATACTTTGTCCTAGTCATGGTTTCTCAAGTTTGTGAGCAATCTCAGGATTACTAGTTAAGTTTTTGAGCCTCTAGCGGCAGCACTGACCCAATCGACTAAAAAAGTCAAAATCACGAAACAAAACAGCGTTACCACTACACTGCTATAGTCAAAGCTGCTCAATTGTTCGGTCAGCAACAGACCTAACCCTCCAGCTACGACTTACCAACCATGACAGTCTCCCGGATGCAGACTTCCCAGCGATAGAGGATATAAGCTAGGAAACGGGGCAAGTTAATCGGGAGTATCCCATAGAGAAATAGCAGCATTCCCGGAGTTCCCTGGGCTTTCAAGGCTTCTAAAGGAGGTTTTTCCAGGTTTTCGTTGGTTTCTGTCATTAATCTGCCTAGAATACCAAGGTTGTTTAATCCCAGTGCGATCGCACCGGGTAAAATTCCAGGAAACAGGACAAACAGGGCTACTATTGCCCAAATCGGTGCGGGAATGGCTCGGCAAAAGAGTAGGACTATCCGAGGCACGCACCAGTATTGTCCAACCTTGTACCGACGCAATAGTTAATGCCTTGGGATTGGGATTGAGCAATCCACCGGGAAGGAGAAAATTATGGGCTGCTGGAAAAGACAGCACCATGCCAGCAATACCAGCACCAGCAATCGCTAGTATCGACATGGCAAGGGTTTGGATGGAGAGAGTAAATAACTGTGGGAATTGCACTCCATTAATTTGTTGTGGAAATGACCCTGTAGAATGCCATCATGTCTTTTGGGTGACTCAAGCTTCGGCTCCGAGTTGGATTAAAGCCTCAGGATTAACCACAGATGAGCAGGGATTTATTCTAGTTACTGATACCTTTGGTCTATCCTGCAACGGTCTAGTTCATCCTGAACAACTGCTGCGCAAAAGCGGGATGAAACCTGGTCAAGTGCTGATTCTGACTAAAGCCATTGGGACGGGAACTCTCTTTGCTGCTAATATGCGCTACCAAGCCAAAGGTCGCTGGATTGAACAGGCAGTGGAATCGATGTTACTATCCAATCAAACCGCCGCCCAAGTCTTTCGTGAATGTGGCGCAACAGCTTGTACTAATATTACTGGATTTGGAGTGTTAGGGCATCTCCGGTAAATGGTTAAAGCCTCAAACGTAGGCGTGGAATTAGAGTTAGCAGCAATTCCGATTTTACCAGGAGCAATAGAAACTGTAGAAGCAGGAATAACTAGTTCTATTCACCCTAAAAATTTACAATTATCTATCTACATCAAGAATAGATTAGACGTTAGTCATTTACCTAACTACCCGTTGTTATTTGACCCTCAAACCTCTGGTGGAATTCTAGCAGCTATTCCAGCCGAAAAAGCTGATGAATGTATTAATAAATTGAAAGCTTGCGGTCATCAACAAAGCAGCTTAATTGGTCGGGTAATCCCAGCTCCACAAGCTATCTCGAGACCTATTACTATTATATAGCAGTTCTCAATTGGGTGAGGTACTTTCGTTCTGGGTTAATGGCAGTAGGGAGTAGGGGGTAGGGAGTAGGGCTGCATCGCTTTTTCCGATCAAGAGCATAATGAGTTGAAACAGGCCAGCCTTATGGAAAACAGAGCTATCAATTATAAGGTACGCCCACGCCATTAGGGATTATTGATCTAAATTTAAAAGAGAAAAACTCAAATAAGTGCCCCTATCCATCCCTACCGTAAGACGAGTGGGGAATTCCGCTAACAGCGCGTTAATTCAACTTATTAATGAAACTCCCCAGGCAAGATTCGAACTTGCGACCAATCGGTTAACAGCCGACCGCTCTACCGCTGAGCTACTGAGGATTGCCAAACAATTGCTCATCACATCTACTTATTATAATCATAAAGTACAAAGTCTGGCAAGTACTTTCGCAAATTTTTTTTAAATCACTGTTGTGTCGGGAGTTTTGAGTACTTTTTCAGTTAACGATTATTAGTTAACATTAAACAGTCAGCTAACTATGAGCCAGTCAGTAGTCAAAATTCATTAGTCAACAGTCAGTAGTCAACAATAATATCCTAATGGTTGACTTCTTGCCACTGTAACCCATGCTTGAGTGGGGAACGGCTTGATTCAACGTTGACGTTGAGCAACGGTTTTTGGTTAACCCCTGATTGCCTTTGTTTTTCTAACACTGCTCTGGCTAAAGCAGCTTGTCGTTCCACTTCTTCCTTTAAATGCTGCTTACGGGAATACTCAGCTATCTTGATTCTCGCTTTCTGGTAGGTGGGGGTTTCTTTAGGGATTTGAGACAAATACACTAGCGCTTTAATAAAGTTCCCCTGTCCTCCTTGTTCATAGGCTTCTTGTAACAAGTACTCTGCTCGAATCTGTTGCTTTTGCTGATATTCCTTCAGCTTTGCTTGGACTTTAGCACCGGTGCGGGTTTCTGGATGGATTTGTTCGAGTAGTGCGATCGCATTGCTAAAGTCTTGGGCTAATGCTTGTTTGTAGGCTTGCTTTAATAACCCTTGGGCTTCTGCTTCAAGGCGAGGTTTTGCCTTGTTGACTAATGGCTCCATCTTCTTTTGCCAATAGCCAATTGAGGGCATTTTATGGTATCCCTCAAGCACATCTGACCATCGTTCTTGATAAAAGGCTTGCTCTGTAGCCTTAAACAGAGCTTCAGCACTTTGCCATTGTTGCTGCCACTGTTGAACCGTATTTAGGGATTGTTCATAGATCAGGCTATCGCTAGGAATCGATTCTGCTAGTGCGATCGCTTCCTCCAAATCACCGGCTTGATAGTGTTTGATTGCCTTTTGTAGAATATCAAATTCAGAACGAGACGCAGAAGCATTCAGTAAAGCATAAAGTCCGATTAAAATGGCTATAGCATTGGAGCTTGCTGCTCCCACTCCGATTCCTTTCAGTAAAGGTGGCAATTTTGGCCAGCTATACAGGGCGAATTCACGGACATACACTTTCCAATCTAATGGCGGCTCATCAGTAATAATTACTGATTCTTTATTACTAATTTTTGAGTGTTTATTGCTAAGTTCTGATTCTTTATTACTAAGTTCTGATTCTTTATTACTAAGTTCTGATTCTTTATTACTAAGTTCTGATTCTTTATTACTAAGTTCTGATTCTTTATTACTAAGTTCTGACTCTTTATTCCTGAGTGTTTCCTGCTCAGTTTTGAGTCCTGAGTCAGATTTAGGCGTTGCCTGTTTTAATTGTTGTGAGCTAGACTCCCTAGTCAGTGCTGAGTGTTCAATGGTAACCCTTGAGTCAGACTGAGTATCTAGCACGTTTAATTCAAAAGCGTCATTGTCACTAAACTTGATACTGAGTGGTGAGTGCTCCGTTATCAGTTCTGAGTCAGACTTAGTATCCAGCACGTTTAATTCAAGAGTGTTATTGTCACTAAACTTGATACTGAGTGGTGAGTGCTCCGTTATCAGTTCTGAGTCAGACTTAGTAATAGATACTTTTAACTGAGGACTTTGATTACACATCAGTGTCTTAAGTACGATTAAGGCATCAGTTGCTGACTGATAGCGGTCTTGGCTGTGGTAAGACACCATATGGTTGAGTACAAACGCCATTTGATCGCTAACCGATACATGTTTTCGCCAATCAATCTCACCAGTCTCAGGGTCAGCCAATTGCATTGGGGTCATCCCTGTGAGGGCGTGAATCGCAATCATTCCTAGGGAATAAATGTCACTGTTAGGAAGGGATTGACCAGCAAGTTGCTCTGGGGGTATGTAGGCGAAGGGGCGAATTGTCTTGGATCGATCAGAGGATGGGATCTCGGTCAGATGGGGTTCGATTGGCTTTGAATTAATCAGCTCAGCAGCACCAAAGTCAATCAAAACTAGCCTACGGTCTGACCCTCGTCTGATTAGGTTATTGGGTTTGAGGTCTCTATGAATTATCCCTTGACGGTGAATAAATTCTAGGATGCCTAAAACATCTTGTAATAGTTCAATGCACTGGTTTTCGCTAAAGCGTTTATTACTGTTTTGGCTGATCGGCAGTTCAGTACTAAGAGTTTCTCCGATAATTAACTTTTGAACTAAGTAAAATCCGTGGTGATCTTCAAAATAATCAAGTAGACGAGGAATTTGGTTATGGCTACCCAGTTTGATCAAGGTTTGAGCTTCATTGAGCCAGAGACGCTTAAGAAATTGCCATTTTTGAGGATCATCGCTTTTGGGCTGAAGATACTTAATCACATAGCGGGGATGGCCCTGTTGTCGGGTATCCTCTGCGATATAGGTTTTGCCAAATGCCCCAGCACTTAGAGATTCAATGATTTGATAACGTCCGTTCAGGAGCTTTCCCCATAGGTCATGATTTGGATTAATTTTCAAAGAATTTTTTCCTACCAGAATCACTTCTATTTAGTTTTTTTCAAGAAACCAACAGTGTTTCCGGAATTAGTGGTTTACAGAAGTAATTGGATTTGCTGTAGCATCACCCGGTAGGAAATGGGATGTAAGCAATCAGCTATATTAAATCAGCTATATTAAATCAGCTATATTAAATCAGCTATAGCAGTCGCCAGGGCAGGCGCGGACATGACAAAAGTCTCAAACCTAAGTAAGCGCAAGAGTTTGACTTCTGACTTCTGAGTTCTGAGTTCTGACTTCTGAGTTCTGAGTTCTGACTTCTGAGTTCTGAGTTCTGACTTCTGAGTTCTGACTTCTGAGTTCTGACTTCTGAGTTCTGAGTTCTGAGTTCTGAGTTCTGACTTCTGAGTTCTGACTTCTGACTTCTGCTATATCAGTGATCAGCCATTTTAATGATGGACGTTGCTCCCGTTGCGGGATGATCTGAAAATTGTTGACAACCCCAAAGCTTCCACTCTTCACCCCTCTTCCCTCTCCCGATTTTGTCCTCATTTGCTACAACAGAAAACAACTGGGTATAAAAACTATATGCCAGGATAGATATTAGATGTGTGTTCTTCGGTGGTCATCATATTCGCTTCTTAAACATGGACAGTTGAAATTAGCACTATGAGTAAGGATTTAGACTTTAGCCCCCAGGGCTATGAAATTAAACAAGAGTTAGGACAAAATCACGCTGGGGGTAGAGTCACCTACCTGGCGACACAACTGGAGACTCAGCAACCTGTTGTGATTAAGCAGTTGCAGTTTTCCCAATTAGGCACTAGCTGGGCAGAATACGACACTTATGAACGAGAAATTAAACTCCTGCAGCAGCTCAATCATCCTAGCATTCCTCGCTATATCGATTCTTTTGACACTCCCACTGGATTTTGCTTAGTCCAAGAATATAAACCAGCACCTTCCCTCGCCGAAGATTACCACTGGACACCAGAAGAAGTTAAGCAAATTGCGATCGCTGTTTTGGAAGTCTTGGTTTACTTGCAACGGCGGCAACCTCCTGTGATTCATCGAGATATTAAACCAGAAAATATTTTGGTTGATAGACAGGGTAACTTGAAGGTGTATCTAGTAGACTTCGGTTTTGCCCGGATAGCAGGTGGGGATGTGACCCTCAGTAGCGTTGTTAAAGGTAGTGTAGGGTTTATGCCACCAGAGCAGATGTTTAATCGGCAATTGACCAAAGCATCTGATCTGTATAGCTTAGGGATAACCCTGATTTGCTTGCTGACAGGGACAAAATCTAGCGAAATCAACACCTTAGTTGATGAGAATTATCGGATTAATTTCAAACAACTGTTGCCCAAGCTAAATCCCCAGTTTATTCATTGGCTAGACAAAATGGTTGCACCTAACCTCAAACATCGCTATCCCGATGCCGCAACTGCCCTAAAAGCCCTGAAGCAGATTGATGTAGTGAATGATGTCACTCCTCTAAAAACACTATTGCGGGCTATACAACCAACAAAAGCAGTAGTAAAACTTGCCACCCTCAGCCTTGTGGCTGCTTCTTCATCGGCTATAACCTATGCCTGGCTCACCAGTCCAGCCAGACAGTTGCTAACCAGTGGAGAATGCCCAGGCTGCAATCTCCCAAACATCAACCTACAGGATAAGAACCTCAAGCAAGCTAAGCTGGAGGGGGCTAATCTCAGTGGTGCCGACCTAGAGGGGGCTAACCTGTGGAGAGCTAACCTCAGGGGGGCTAACCTGTGGGGAGCTAACCTAGAGGGGGCTAACCTAAACGGTGCTCGCTTGCATGGTGCTAACCTGGGCGGGGCTAACCTCAAGGGCGCTAACTTTGACATCAGGAGGGCTCAGCGCCAGGGCATTAACCTCAAGGGCGCAATTATGCCTGATGGCTCTGTAAATAAGTAGTTCATCGTGTCTGGTTGAATACTTATCATTCTGGGTTAATCGTCAATTGAAAATCGATAATTGAAATTGAAAATTAACAATTAACAATTAACAATTAACAATTAACAATTAACGATTAACCTGAATAGGAAGTGATTAACCTGACTCGAGATCACTATTAAATTGGAAGATGTGACCAGAACGAGCACGAGAGTATTTCACTGTTGCTATCTGGTTAGAGGAGCGATCGCGTAATGTGATCAATCCTGATTTATTGCTCAAGTGCATGTCTGATTGAGTTAAACGGGTGATGGGGAAGCGCTTAACTTCGTTAGGTTGGAGAATGCCACTCAGGAGTTGGGGACGACCTAGTTTATCTGCCATCTCCCAGCCAGTGAGGTCAATGGCTTCACTGGTCACATTCTTCAACTCAACCCACTCCCTTCCCCCTTGATCGGAACCTTCAGGATTAGGTAATGCCGCTACGATTATCACAGGACCATCATTCTTAATGATATCATCTACTGGCACAACTTTTGTACCATCCTCCGGTTCTTTTGTGCCATCCTTGCTCAGGAAGATGGGAAAGAAGGAACGAATAAACTCGCCACGGCTACCATTGGGATTGGTACTGCGGTAGAGGACTAAATCGTAAGTGGCATCATTGATAGTAATTCGACCCTTGTCACGAATTTTGCCATAGACACTTTCATAATAGGCAACGGTTGCGAGCGCGATTTCACATTCAGGGCTTGGTCCAACAAAAAATCCCCCTTTCTTCTTGAATAATTGAGCAATCACATTGCCTTGCATATCAGTCACGTTTTGGGTCATTTGTAACGTGACCACGTTGGGATTATTCGGTCCTTCATTACCTCGTAAATCATACTTGTAGCCGAGAAAATTGACTCGCTGATTTTTTTCATCAAGGTAGAATTTTACCCATGAGTGATAACCAGAAATGGTGCCAAGGGTTTCTCGTTTATCTCCAGAGCGGATATTGTATTTTCCTTCCCCAACAAATACATGCTCAAAGCCAGAAGCGAAGTGAGTTGATTTGCCCTTGTAGTAATTGGTGTAGAGTTCAAACCAGATTCGCTGTAGCTTGAGTCTAAATTGCTGCTCCGAAAGAGTCTCACCTAACTCTTCGTTAATATAGTTTCGGGCAAGCTGGATCGGTTTGGTAGAGAGAATCAAAGAAAGAAAATCTAACTGCTCATGTTCTTCTTCTTCGAGAGTAAATTCTGGGTCAAGAGAACGAATAGCGTAGTTATCTAAAAGTTTAATGAAACTGACATAGGTGCGGGTTTCATCACACAATTTGTCTTCATTGACTTTATGGAATAAGGGTCGGGTGGCTAAGTCGATTTCCCGTTGACCGCTAGCTTTGACCTGCTCATCTAATAGAATGTCAGCAGTTTCGTCTTCCCATTCTCCGGAGCTAGTGCGAGTGCTAACCGAGAATTGGTTTTCGTCACTTTCCCAAATTTGCTGATAAATATTGGTTTTGCTCATGTCTCTCTTGTTTAAGTTAAATGATGTAAAGGTTGTTGAAGATATCTATGCCAATTTGAATGATATACGGTCAACGGTCAACGGTCAATAAATCTATCCTAGGCTAAGTATTTTCAGGAAACAGCACCCTTGAGGGTACTTTTTTATTGCTCCTGAAGCAGGGTATAATCTCAAATTTGATTTGTAGTGATACTCAAATCTTGCACCATTCTCAATAAGCTTGGTTCATGTAGGGTGGGCAGTGCACCAGACAGATAATGAAGCTTGCAAAGGGCTTTGGTAGGCACTGCCCACCCTACGATTAATGACTGAAGCAGGGGGTAGTTTCAAATCTGATTTGTAGTTATACCAATTCTGTAAATTATGGCTACACATCAATTTCGTCTCCCCATTTACCCCATCTCCCCGCGCCCGATCCTCATTTAAATTGTGACAATGCAATAGTTTTACAGCACCTACACCACCGATTAAACTCGCTTAACCCACTACACCCACTGCTACTACTTCGTGGCGACAATGCAATAGTTTTATAGCACCCACTAAACCCATTACCACTATTTCCTTTACTAATCCTATTACCACCACTCCACCTATCCGACCCCCGATACTCCTTAAGATGGCAACAATGCAATAGTTTTTAAGCGCCAATACCACCTATTTAGCTAACTTGACCTACTACACCCACTGCTACTACTCCGTGATATTGCGACAATGCAATAGTTTTTTCTAGCCCCTGGCATTTTGTCCAAAATCTGGTTATAATAATAGTATCGTTAAAGCAATGGTTTTTGCCTCATGATGATTTCTACCGCACAAGCCGCTGAATTACTAGGTGTTTCCGCCACTCGCGTCCGTTACCTTCTGGGCAAGGGCAGAGTCAAAGGGGCATATAAGGTCGGTAGAACTTGGGTGATTCCTCTGTTTGATGGCATGCCAGTGGTCACGCCTGGCACTCGTGGACCAAAGCGGAATTGGTCAAAGCGTACAAATTACACGAAGGCTGTAATCCACGTTAATCAGAAAGTCATTCGCCAAAATCACAACACCGGGGAACGCAATCCAGTGATTACGGTAAAACGAGGCTCTAAAAACATTTACGGTCATACGGTAGAAGTCAATGGCCCCTGTCGGGTGATGTATCGCCCTGATAATCCGCTACATTGTGGCGCAAGGGTCTGGATTGAGACTATCTCGGATTTTAAAGTTATTTGAGCCAGGACTTTCACGGGGTGACAAGCAGCTTGAAACCATGAACCAGCGAGGTTTAAATCACATTGACAGATCCTTTTCACGAAAAGGACAGGTATAGCATTTTTAGCTTAGATCTAAACCTAAGAGGTATTTTTTTATCCAATAAAACTCCGTATATCTTTCCCCTCCTGGGAGGGGTTAGGGGGGTTCCTCTTGCCTCTTGCCTTTTGCCTCTTGCTTTTTTATGGAATACATGTATTTACAATCCAGATACAAACGCGCTTATGCGATTGACCTTGGCCTTTTGGCCTTTTGGCCACGCTACGCGAACGGCCACGCTACGCGAATGGTCACGCTACGCGAACGCTTAAGAACGATGAACCCTCACCCGCTTATCAGGCTTTTGCTTTCTGACCCAGGCTAAAAACTTCTGCATCTGAGGGTCATTTTTCAAAGCTTCACAGGTATTCAATTCCAGAGCTAAACGAGTATTTGGGAATAACGCATGTATTTGTCGGTGACAAGCAGGACAAATAGTAATCGTTGGACCATGTTTCATCTTTTTTCGCTTAGTGTTTTGTCTAGGAATCAAGTGATGAACTGTCAATCGCTCTACATCTCTTCCGCAAAGTTCACAAGTCATTGATAATTATAAAAGTTCTGAATTGGGTGAGGTACTTTCGTCCTAGGTAGTAGGGAGTAGGGAGTAGGGAGTAGGGAGTAGGGAGTAGGGAGTAGGGAGTAGGGAGTAGGCAAGAGGCAATAGGCAATAGGCAATAGGCAATAGGCAATAGGCAATAGGGAAAAAATCCTGTGGACTTCATTACTACGATAACCGTAAAATCCTAAGTGTTGAACATCTCAAATAAACATGCTATATCATGAAAGCTTGGTCAATAATTTTATATCTAGTTATCGGTATAGTTATCGGTGCTTTTTTAGGTATTATACTACAAAAGTCTGCTCAAGTAGACCAGTTGTTCAGACGCTACGGTATCCTCAGCACTTCCACCATTAAGGATAATCAAAGCAACCCAATTCCTGCAAATGTTCAAGGGAAGATGTCCTTATTTATTTTGGCAGGACAGTCGAATATGTCAGGAAGTGGTAAGCTGACACCTGCTAGTTCTGTTACTCACCCCAGAGTTTTTGTTTTTGGAAACGATTACCGCTGGCATCTAGCCAAAGAACCGATTGATTCACCAAGTGGACAAGTTGATCACGTCTCAGAAGATAAGTCAGCTGGAGTCAGTCCAGGGATGGCGTTTGCTACTGAATTGCTCAAATACCATCCTGAACTGATTGTTGGTTTAATTCCCTGTGCTAAATGGGACTCTAGTATTCAACAGTGGCAAAGACATCTAAGTGAGGATACCTTGTATGGCTCTTGCTTAAAGCGAGCCTATGCAGCTTCACTAATGGGAGAAATTAAAGGTTTACTATTCTTTCAGGGAGAAAGTGATGCCCTTAATCCTCAAGCCTACCCAAGTCGAAGATTGTTCCCTAATCAGTGGGCTGATAAATTTGTTAAGTTAGTCAACGATTTCCGTCAAGACTTAGGGAAACCTGAGTTACCAGTAGTTTTTGCTCAAATTGGCACCACTACTGATCCAGAAAAGCTCCCGAACTGGGAAACCGTGAAAGCGCAACAGGAAACAGTCCAGTTACCAGCTACTGGGATGATTACCACAGATGACTTGGTTTTGCAAGACCATGTCCACTTGACAACGGAAAGTTATTTGATTGTTGGAAAAAGATTTGCTAAAGCATTTTGGAAACTTACTGATCAGTGACATCATCTTTGGAATTTACTAGTCGAGGATTATGGTATCAATTAATTAATGGAAACCTGGACAGTTATTTCCTTTCTAGCTATCGGTCTTTTTCTTGGTATTCTTCTCCAGAAGTATTATCCAGTCGGTAAGTTTATCAAACGCTACGGTATTATTAGTCGCTTCTTAGTTAAGCATAAATCTGAGTCTCGGGAAATCAATGTGATTCCACCAGATTTTGAAGGCAAGATGTCCCTATTTATTTTGGCAGGACAGTCGAATATGTCCGGAACAGGTAAGCTAACACCTGCTAGTTCCGTTACTCACCCCAACGTTTTTGTGTTTGGAAACGATTACCGCTGGCATCTAGCCACCGAACCTATTGATTCACAAACCAAACAAGTTGATAAAGTTTCGGAAGATAAGTCAGCTGGGGTAGGTCCGGGGATGGCGTTTGCTACTGAATTATTGAAATACAATCCTGAGCTAATCATCGGTTTGATTCCTTGTGCCAAGTCTGGCAGTGCCATTCAACAGTGGCAAAGAAGCCTGAGTGAGGATACCCTTTATGGCTCTTGCTTAAAGCGAGTAGGTGCTGCTTCTGTGATGGGAGAAATCACCGGTATACTTTTCTTTCAAGGGGAAAAAGATGCTCAAAAGCCTTCTCAAGACTCAGATATAACGTTTTTCCCAAATCAGTGGGCTGATAAATTTGTTAGGTTAGTAAAGGATTTCCGTCAAGACTTAGGGAAACCTGAGTTACCAGTAGTTTTTGCTCAAATTAGCACCACTACTGATCCAGAAAAGCTCCCGAACTGGGAAACCGTGAAAGCGCAACAGGAAACAGTCCAGTTACCAGCTACTGGGATGATTACTACAGATGACTTGGCTTTGCAAGACCATGTCCACTTGACAACCGAAAGTTATTTGATTGTTGGAAAACGATTTGCTAAAGCATTTTGGAAACTGACTCAAAGATAATACTCAAAGATAATAGGGTGCATCAAGACAGGGAAAACTACAGGAAACGTCGCCATTGATTCCGGTCAAGCTTGATGAACATCTTATCTAAAACAGTTCCAGGGTTTTTAATTGGTAGCATCGCCATCATTGCAGCAATTCCCACAGTGGTGATATCAACACCAGCTGCGAAAAGTATTGCGCAACAGATTACTGTCCGGATTGATGGTCCAAAACAGGGTGGGAGTGGGATAATTGTTGAACGCCAAGGAAATACATACTATATCCTGACTAATGCTCATGTGCTACAAAAAGCTGGCATCTACAGGATTCAAACCCCTGATGGCAATCGTTATCCTGTAGACTCCCGCTACATCAGACGGATGCCAGGGGTAGATTTAGCGATCTTACCTTTCATTAGCACCTTTAACTACCCAGTGGCTAGGTTAGGGAATTCCCAGCAAATCAGTACAGGTCAAAGGGTTTATGTGGCTGGATGGCCCCGTTCTGGAGGTGCTTCTCAACAACGGCGGTTTATTAATACTGAAGGACTGCTCACCGATGCTGCTTCTAAACTTCCTAGGGGATATGCTCTGAGTTATACCAATTTGGTGAGAATTGGGATGAGTGGTGGACCGGTATTAGATAATCAGGGGGGGGTAATTGGCATTAATGGTATGGTCAGGTTAGTGGGTGATTCTGACACAATTGTGGCATCTGGGATTAGCATTGACACCTATTTAACCTGGCGCTCTCAGCTGAAACTGCCAACTCCTGTACAGACTCCTCAAGTCGGTGTCTCTCCTACAGCTGCGTCTGCCAAGACCGGAACAGTTTTCTACAAGTTGGCCAATACTCTCCAGGTAGGGACTGGCTCAGTTAGTTCTGTGGCGATTGGCACCGTTGCTCAAGGGAGATCAGTAAAGGGATTGATGGCCGCTAGTGGTCATAGTGATGGCACTATCTCCCTGTGGAATCTGTCAACTGGTCAATTAATTCGTACCTGGCGAGGGCACGGTGGCGCAGTGAATGCTGTGGTGATTAGTCCGGATGGTCAAACTTTAGTCAGTGGCGGTGATGACCGTATGATCAAGACCTGGAATCTTAACACTGGTAAACCGTTAGTTACCCTGACTGGACATCAAGATACAGTGGCGACTTTAGCTTTCAGTGGCGATAGCAAAACTTTAGTTAGTGGCAGCTGGGACAATACTATTAAGATTTGGCAGGTGGCTAAGGGTCAACTGTTGCATACCCTTACCGGACATTTAGGTTCGGTGAATTCTGTTGAAATCTCTCCTGATGGCAAAACCTTAGTCAGTGGTTCTCAAGATACCACTATTCGGCTGTGGAATCTAGCTACAGGTAAGTTAGTGCGTATCTTCAAGGGACATTCTCGATCGGTATCGTCTGTAGCGATTAGTCTGGATGGGAAGACCTTAGCCAGTGGTGGAGGAGACGGCACGATTCGCTTGTGGAATCTTAACACTGGTAAACTGACTAGAACGTTGACGGGTCACACAGATGGGGTGTGGTCAGTAACGATTACTAGAGATGGAAGTACCTTGATTAGCGGTAGTTGGGATAAGACCATTAAGTTGTGGGATATGAGGAGCGCTCAGTTGAAAAGCACCTTAAATGGTCATTCGGGCTATGTTGTGGCTGTTGCTTTGAGCCAGGATAGTCAAACCCTAGTTAGTGGTGGTTGGGATCAGCAGATTAGAATTTGGAGAAAGGAAATGTCTAATTAACTTGAATTAACTTGAGTTGAAGTTAAGCGATTCGGCAAAGCCGTTCGCGTAGCGTGGCCTTCGGCCTCCGCTTCGCGAACGCACTCCTAGGCATTCCTAATATCAAGTCTGGTTGAATATCCATAATTAAGGAGAGGGTGGGGAGATGGGGAGATGGGGAGATGGGGAGATTTTTATTAAGGGTAATTACCCTGACATGATATAAAGCCGTAATTGATATCTGGTTAAAATTGCCATATTATCTCAATTAATATCTCAATTTAAATGTCGTTGTTGTCTACACCATCAACCGGTCAAATAATCCCACGCTTTAATAAATTCAACAATTTGGCTCACTGGAGGCAGGGTTGATACTGGTCTTGATGGTGTTGTAGTGTCTTCAGATTGCTCGCTCCAGCTTGATTGATTCATCAGATACTTCCCAAAATCTTGATTATAATAAATACTTAATGAGTAGTCTCTAGAGTTAGTAATAATTGTCTGAGTCGGAGCAATAAAGAAGTTAGCAGATGATTTTATTTCTGGTGCTAACTTAGCGGTTTTAATTGGTTTAAGCTGCTCAATAGTTTGGCCAATATTTGTAAGTAATTTCTGTATTTGCTGTTTGTCTTGATTATTTAAACTGTATATTGAGCGTGAGGGTAGGCTATTTAATAGGGTCACAATATTGCGATGAGTTTGACCTCCATCTTTGAAGGGGACAATTGCCAAGTAAGCGATAATGAATAAGTCAGCGTTGTTGCTTGTAAAGGTAATGGTTGTTCTGCGGACACCTACCTCAATGCTGGGGGCTTGATTGAAGACTTCAGAAACATTGGCTATCTGATTGTAAATCGAGGCTAAAGCCAAATTCGCTTTGAGGTCTAACGGTGTATCAACAATAATCTTTACTGTTGGGAGGGTCTCGTTGAAAAAGGTTTTGGCAGCTTCGGAAGACAGACGGATAATTTGACTTTGATCGCCATCAGGACTCAAGTCAACCCATTCACAGATCAATCCTTCGGTTTTGAGACCAAACCGGGAAACGGCATATAGTTTTGCCCCAGTGAGGGTAGCACCAGTCAAATCTGCTCCAATCGAATTGGCTTTAATCAGCCTGGCCTTACTAAGATCAGCGTGTACTAAACTGGTATTAACTAAATTGGCATTGCTCAAATCAGCCCCAACTAAGGTAGCTCCACTTAATTTAGCGTTGCTGAGATCAGCCCAACTGAGGTTTGCTCCACTTAAATCAGCCCAGCGTAGATTTGCCCCACTGAGATCGGCTCCCCTAAAATTGGCACAGGTGAGATTTCCTTGTCTGATTTCAACCCCTTTGAGATTACTACCGCTGAAATCGGCTTTGTGCAGATTTGTTCCGTTTAAGTGCGCTCCCTTCAAATTTGCTTGACTAAGGGTTGCCCCGGCTAAATTGGCTTCATTGAAGGTAGCGCGGCTGAGATTAGCTTGTCTGAGGGTGGCTTCTCGTAAATCAGCACCAGAGAGGTTTGCTGCGGTTAGATTTGCTCCACTTAGGGAACCACGAACCATCTCAGCACGAATCAGTGATGCCTGAATCAGTTGGGCACCTCTTAAATCAGCCCGAATCAAATTTGCTACATTGAGCTGTGCTTGTGTTAACTTGGCTTTAGAGAGATTGGCACCGCTGAGTCTAGCAACGTTTAAGTTTGCTCGGCTGAGGTTTGTGCCGCTCAAGTTAGCACCACTTAAGTTAGTTACCCTCAGGTTAGCTTCACTCAAGTCGGCACCACTAAGAGTAGCGCTGCTTAGGTTAAGTTCCGTAAGATCAGCAGCTGTAAAATCTCTTACCCCTGCTGCATATTGTTGGATAATTTCCCTGACATTCATTACAATCTAACAAAAATTAATATTTATCATGGCATAGGCTGAATCCCGCAACAGAGATAATGAAAATTGGTATTGTAGGACTGGGATTGATGGGTGGATCCCTAGGATTGGACTTGAGAGCACAAGGTCACCAGGTCTTGGGAGTCTCTCGTCAACCAAAAACCTGTCAATTCGCACGTGATCACGGCATTGTTGATGATGCGAGTATTGACTTAAGTATCCTAGCCACAGCAGAGGTTGTATTTATTTGCACCCCGATAGCCGCGATCGCCTCTACTGTCAAGGATTTAGTCAACTATCTTAACAAGGATACCGTAATCACTGATATTGGTTCGGTCAAAATGCCAGTGGTTAGAGAAATTGCTCCCCTGTGGGAAAATTTTGTAGGTGGTCATCCGATGTCAGGAAGGGAATACAGTGGTGTGGAAGCTGCGGTGTCGAATCTATTTGTAGGAAACCCTTACGTACTGACGCCGATTGAGACAACACCACCACCAGCACTTGAGAAGGTGGAGGAAATTGTGCGATCGCTTAAGTCATTGGTTTATATCACAAGCCCGGAAAACCATGACCAAGCGGTAGCATGGATTTCTCATCTACCGGTGATGGTGAGTGGGAGTTTGATTGATGCTTGTATGCAGGAGACTGACCCAGTAGTGTTGAGCTTAGCCCAACAGTTAGCTAGTTCTGGTTTTCGTGATACTAGTCGTGTTGGGGGTGGTAATCCAGAACTGCGAGTAATGATGGCTCGTTACAATCAGGAGTCGATAATGCGTACGCTTTTAGGGTATCGCGATCGCCTTGACCAGATAATTGAGGTGATTGAACAGGAAGATTGGTCGAGTCTGGAACAAATCTTTGAAACGACTCACGTAGCGCGGAAAAAGTTTGTTTCGTGAGAGAAGTTCAGAATTTGGCCGAAGGCTGATTAAGGTTAGCTGTCACATTACGAAACATTAGTGGTGCTGTGCGTATGCTCTCTAGATTTGCTGATACCGCAAATCAATTAACTGTTGTACAAACTTTTCGTTACTAACTATTACCAATCCCTTGACCTCCCAACCAACCCGTTGTCCAAGCACTCTGAAAATTAAATCCCCCGGTAATTCCATCAATATCGAGAATTTCCCCAGCAAAGTAAAGACCTGGACATTGGCGGCTTTCCATAGTCTTGAAATTCACCTCTTTGAGACTAACACCACCACAAGTAACAAACTCTTCCTTAAAAACTCCTTTACCTTGAATCAAATAGCGTCCCTGAGTCAGTTCTTGAACTAACTGATGTACGGTTTTTTTCGATAACTCAGCCCAACGGTTTTCTGATCCCACTCCCACACTAGTCACTAAACTCACCCAAAGGCGCTTTGGGATAGGAATGGGACAACTAGTAGTAATGAAGCGTCGAGGTAACTGGGATTTAACATCGAGGAGTAATTTACGCAATCGGTCTGGATTATACTCAGGAAGCCAATTCACCAACAAGGGCATTTGATAATGGTGTTCGTGCAACACTCTCGCCCCCCAAGCAGAAAGCTTGAGTACCACTGGACCACTTAAACCCCAGTGGGTAATTAGCAATGGTCCCGTTTGTTCCTTCAACGTTTTACCAGCATCGGGTAATTTGAGGCAGACCTGTTTAACACTTACCCCAGCTAAATCCTGTAAACGGGAGTCTGGGATATTAAAGGTGAATAGAGAGGGAACAGGTGTTTCGATGGTATGACCTAAGGCTTTTGCCCAACGGTAGCCTAGGGGATTGCTACCAGTAGCAACCAAAACGCGATCGCATCTGATGGTCTCTCCATTCCTCAAGCCAATTTCAAATCCTCCTGGGGTCTGGTGTGGGGTGTCAGGAGTCGGGTGTTGGGAAGATTGCCGAGAGATCCACTTAACCGGATTACTGGTGCGAAGCTTCACCCCTGCCCTCTTAGCTACTTGTAAGAGACAATCAACAATAGTTTCCGAACTATCAGTAATGGGAAACATCCTGCCATCCGCCTCAGTTTTCAGCTCAACACCGTGAGCCCCAAACCAAGCAATGGTATCCTTCGGTTGAAAGCGGGTGTAAGCCCCTCGCAATGCTTTGCTTCCCCTCGGGTAAGCTTGTACCAATTGGGCTGGATCAAAACAAGAATGAGTAACATTACAGCGTCCACCACCAGATATGCGCACTTTCGATAATGGATGGCGTGAGGCTTCTAGCAGAGTGACATTGGTATGGGGATGAGTAGTTGCACAGGTAATTGCCCCAAAAAAACCAGCGGCTCCACCACCAATGACTACGACATTGAGATTTTGTGAATTATCCAAGGGAATCGGGAATCGGGAATTGGGAATCGGGAATCGGGAATCGGGAATCGGGAATCGGGAACAGCGAAAAAATCTTGTTTACCTTATTAATATGAGAACCCTTAATAAAAATCTCCCCATCTCCCCAACTCCCCATCTCCCCATCTCCCCATCTCCCCATCCTCCCATCGCCCATCTCCCCATCTCGATTATTGGGATAATCGGGATATTGCCAATCGAATCTAGCTTTCTTAGCTCAAAACGGGATAACTAAAAATAAATCCCTTCAGTCTTGGTCAGTGTACATCTATGACATATTGTCTGAGAATTGCTGATATTCCCATCAGTGAACGTCCTCGTGAGCGATTAGTTGCTCTAGGAGCTAAAAATCTGGCGACAGCGGAACTGCTAGCAATTCTTTTAGGTACAGGTCAAGGCAAAGGAAAGCTTTCTGCCATGGGTTTGGGACAGTTGATTTTACAGGAACTTGCCAAAGACCAACGAGACCCAATGGCTGTGTTGCGGAATATTAAAGCTCAAGAATTGACCCAAATTCATGGTGTTGGACTAGCGAAAGCCACAACGATTTTAGCAGCAGTGGAGCTGGGAAAACGGGCATTTCTGTCTCGACCAACAGAAGGTGTAATCATTGATAGTCCAGCCTCAGCAGCAGCATCTTTGAGTCATGACTTAATGTGGCAAAATCATGAACGATTTGCTGTGTTGCTACTGGATGTTAAGAATCATTTGTTAGGTACTCAGATTATTACTGTTGGTACCGCAACAGAAACCATTGCTAATCCCCGGGATATTTTCCGAGAAGTGCTGCGTCAGGGAGCAACACAGGTAATTGTAGCTCACAATCATCCCACTGGCAGTGTTGACCCAAGTTTTCAAGATATTACTCTAACGGAACGGTTATTACAGGTAGGTCAACTCTTATGTATTCCGGTATTGGATCACTTGATTGTTGGCAATGGTAATTACCAGAGCATACGACAAGTAACCAAACTGTGGGATGACTATCCCCAGGAAGATTGATACGAGTTGGATTCAAAGATAGTAGATTGGTTGAATGGGGAGATAGGGAGATGGGGAGATGGGGAGATGGGGAGATGGGGAGATGGGGAGATGGGGAGATTGGGGAGATTGGGGGAAAAGAAAGTTATATAGCAGTCGCCAGGGCAGTTAGGACATGACAAAAGTCTCAAACCTAAGTCTAGGAAGAGTTTAACTTCTGACTTCTGACTTCTGACTTCTGACTTCTGTTATACCTTTGACCGCAACTTACTATGACCTTTAACTGTGGCAGAAACGGAAGGGTTATCTCACCATTCATCTCATGGGCTAATAATTACCTTTGAATTATTACCCGTCATCAAACCCTGGCCATCTCCCCAAACGCCCCAAACTTCCCACACGCCCTAAAATACCCATCTCCTGTGTGCCAGAAAATGTTAAGTTAAGTATCAAAACGTGTCTTTTTTTTACAAAAGACCAGATCACCCTATTGGTGATCTCTCACCTCCCACGTATCAACAAAAAACTATTACAAGGATTCAGCCATGGTTAGTAAAGTCCAAAAGACTGAAGCACAGTGGAAAGAGCAGCTAACACCGGAACAGTATAAAGTCACCAGACAGAAGGGAACGGAAAGAGCCTTCACTGGAGAATACTGGAACAATAAGGAGAAGGGTATCTACAAATGTATCTGTTGCGGCACAGAGCTATTTAACTCCGATACCAAATATGATTCTGGGACAGGTTGGCCTAGTTTTTACGCACCTATCAAAGAAGAGAATGTGAAGGAGGAACCGGATAACAGCCTATTTATGCGCAGGACAGAAGTTTTGTGCTCTGTCTGTGACGCTCACCTAGGTCACGTGTTTAGCGATGGACCACCACCAACAGGCTTACGCTACTGTATGAATTCTGCTTCCCTTAGTTTCGAGAAACAGGATTAGAAAAACAGGATTAATCAAATCAATTCACCTGAGTTTAATTGGGAAAATCAATTATGGTCTGTCGATAAAACTGGGGCATTCCGGTATCAAAATACTTGCCTTTAACTAGATAACCGGTTATGCCCTCTTCTTGTCGCAATTTATCAAGACAGGATGTGAGCTGAAATTCACCTTTTTGACGGATATTGTGGTTGATGTGGTCTTCAAGATAGTCAAAAATTTTCGGCTTAAGTACATACATACCAAATACCGCTAAAAACTGATCCTCCGCCATTCCTTCCATATGGAGATGGGCTCGCGCATACTCAAGACTAGGCTATTCATAAAGCCGGTTGTGTGACTGGGATTTGGGAAGAGTCAGAATCACAGTTGCGTGTGACAGAGCTTTATGAAAAGCCTAGTC
>NZ_JAAHFV010000078.1:0-20266 GCF_010672755.1 Moorena sp. SIO1F2 | reverse complement strand
CAGCCCAGGTGGGGTCGCAATTTGGCTCGAAGTTGGTTAATCTGTTCCATGAGGGTTTGTGGTCTTTGTGGTAATTTCCATCAAACCCTCTCCCTGGCACTTTTTGCAACTTTTGTCCTGTACTGAGGTCAGTAAGACAAGTAAGACATTAGTAGAGAAACTGAACACCCAGCAAATTGGTCAGATGCGGCAATATCTACAGCATCACCTTTGTGGGGAATCTGTTCAATCCGATACGTCTGGTAATAAAAATAAACAAGCTATTTTCATCCTCTGTACCGGACGCTCTGGTTCTACTTTATTAAGGGTGATTATGGCCGGACACCCACAACTTTTCGCACCACCAGAGTTGTATCTGCTTTCGTTTAATACTCTTGCGGAACGCAAAGCTGCTTTTTCTGGGCGCAATAATTTCCTGGGAGAAGGGGTAATTCGCGCTATCATGGAAATCAAAAACTGTGATGGGGAACAAGCACAGCAGATTATGGAGGAGTTAGAGGAACAAAACTTGAGTACCAAGGAGTTTTTCTCTTTGATGCAAGAGTGGCTGCCTGGTCAAATCATAGCTGATAAGACTCCACCTTATGTGTTTAACCCAGAAGTTCTGCAACGTGCGGAGGAAGAGTTTGAAAATCCCCTTTATATCCACCTCCAGCGCCATCCCCTGGCCACAATTCGTTCAATGAAAGAGGCCAGGTTAGATTTGTTGGTGGCCATGGAAGAAAACCAGTTCTCAGTGGAGCAAAAAGGAGAATTGATGTGGTTGATAAGTCACCAAAATATATTAGAATTCCTCAAGAATATACCCAGTTCCCGTCAGCATCAGCTTAAATATGAAGACTTAGTGCAGCAACCCGAAACTACTGTTCATCAGTTATGTGAATTTATCGGGATAGATTTCCATCCCGATATGCTCCAACCTTATAAGGAAAAGAAGCAGCGCATGACCGATGGGGTTCACGCTGTATCCAGGATGATGGGAGATCCTAAATTCCACACTTACAAAGGGATTAATGCCAAAGTTGCTGAGCGCTGGAAGGAAGAATATAAGGTAGACTTTTTGAGCCCAGAAACTTGGAAGGTAGCAGAGTCTTTGGGTTACGATCGCCCCTCGGAGAATTCCCTCAGCAATTCCTTACCCCTTACCGTCGAACAAGAATACATGTGGTGGCGTGCACATCCAGAGGGACTTTACAACAACACTTGGCGCATTTGGCGCATTGAAGGCCCATTAAACCTCAAGGTCTTGCAGGAAGCGATTAAAGAAATTGCCCGCCGTCACACTCCCCTCCACACCACTTTGGAAAAAGTAGATGGTTCTGTGGTACAGGTGGTACGCCCAGAAATGGAGCCAGCTTTTGAAATAGTAGACTGCCCCAACATACCAGAAAACGAAGAGTCCCAGGTAATCCGGAACTATCTCGAAGAATGTTCCCTGCGTCAGTTCGACTTAGTCAACGGTCCGATGCTGCGGGTTAATATCCTGCGTTTGAGCGAAACCTCCCATATTCTCATGCCCTGCATCAACCACGCGACCACTGATGCTTCGTCTTGGGGCTTATTCATTCATGAATTAAACGCTCTCTACTCGGCCTTTGCTTCTGGACAGCCCTCACCCTTGCCACCACTGGCCATGACATTTACCGACTATGCCCAGTGGTATCAGCAATGGCTGCAGGCAGGGACCTTGGACAAGTGCCTCAACTACTGGCGAAAAACCCTGGCGGGAGCGGAACTTTTGGAGTTACCGACCGATCGGCCCCTTCCAGCCAACCCCACATTTCGCCAAGGCTCCGAACCGTTAAAGATTAGTCCCGACTTGAAGAGTAGCTTGGAAAACATCAGTAAGAAAGCCGGGGTAGTTTTATACGTTACTTTATTGTCAGCCTACGGAGTAGTTCTTGGAAGTGTTGCTAACCAAGAAGACTTTGCCATTGATTCCATCTTCGTCAATCGCCTGAGGAAAGAAGCTCAATCCTTAATTGGCCCTTTTGGCAATATCCTACCCCTGCGTTTGGATTTAAAAGGCGATCCTACTTTTGCCGAATTACTTGATCGCATACAGCAAACTGTCCGTAATGGTTACGCCCACAATAGTTTGCCTTTTCTTCAACTCGTGGATATCTGGAAAGCCCAAGGCAAGCAATTCAAATATCCTACCTCCGTAGGTTTCAATGTGATTAATGCAACCAACTCCGAACAACTGGAACTACCTGAAATGGAAGTCTCATTTATCGGGATGAAAAAGAAAGCTGTAGTCAGAAACCTACATTTGCGGATGTTGGCTAAAGACGGAGGTTATTCCGCTGACTTCAGGTACATTACCGATATCTTGGACGGCACGACAGTTGCTCGCATCGCCAGAAAATACCACTTTCTTCTGGAAAGTGTAGTAAAGGAGCCCCAAAAGCCCCTTTCTCAATTACGAGTAATGCTTGATCGAGTGGAGTAACTAGATTCCCTCCGATTTTGAACCCCCTTGAAAAAGTCCCCTGAAAACTAGGGGACTTACTCCTACATATTTCACCACTAAAAAACTGAGCCAAATATTCCACAGCGCTTTAGAGAAAGCTGTAGCTATAGCTGCCCCTACTCCACCGATGAGGGGAATAGCGATCGCATTTAACACGATATTGAGAATAGTCGCATAAATAAAAACGGGTAAAGATTTATTTTGATGACCCGTCATCACCATCAAATAGCCTACAGAACCACATAAAGCACTTACTAAATTGCCTAAAACCAAAATTTTGAGTTGCAAACTCGCTGCGATAAATTCTGAGCCAAATATTCCTAAAATGGGTTGACTGAAGACGGTGAGCAATAAGGAAATAGCCATAGAAGGCCAGAAAATCCACAGGGCAACTGCGGAAACCACCTTTTGCAGACCCTCGATATTGTCTTTAGCGTAAAGGGCTGCGAAACTGGAAGCGGCGACTATATTGATAATGCTCAGCACAACACTAACCCATTGAGCCGTATTCACTGCCGCACCGTACATCCCTGCTTCCTTTGCTCCCAATATTGAACCAACCATAATCGTGTCGATTTTACCAAGAATTTTCAAAAAACTCTGCTGTAATAACAAAATGAAAGCGACACCCAACCACTCTCGAATGGCATAGACCGGCTTGCTGGGTTCAAATTCTTCATTTAACTTAAACAATAACAATCCAAACTGGAATAACAGGGCAGCTAGGAAGGCGATTTCAGCGATCGCGATCGTAGAAATTCCGGTGAGTTCATGACTTGTCTGTATGAACAGAAATGCGCCACAGACTACCAAAACCGGCCAAATTATTTGTGATGGCGCGTAGGCTAAAGTAACATCCTTAGCAGCTCTGGAAGTTTCCAATTGCAAATTTACCAAGGCTTGTAGTGGTATCAGACCGATACCTATTAATAAAGGAGTGGCATAAGCAAAGGGGTGGTAATAATTCAGCAGTAAAATTACACCAGCAGCTAGCAAGCTAAGCAAAAGACTAGCGAGAATAGTCATCAACCAGCTACTGCGCACGATCCCCCGCAACAGTCCCCATTCTTCTTTGACCTGGTACTGGGAGACAAAGCGCAAAACGGTATGGGGTAAACCCAATCCTGCGGGAATTGCTAAGAGGATAGACCAAGCAATCACATATTCATAAATGCCATACTCAGTGGTACCCATCCATCGCGCCAGGAAAACCTGCACTACATAAGTCAGAAGAATACCTGCAAATTTTATGATCAGAGCTATTCCAGCTTCTTTAGCCAGAATACCTAAGTTAAGATTTTCGTCGGTAGTGGAAGATACGGTTTGAGTCATAAATTTTATGGAAATCAAAGAAACGGGGTGAAAACCCAGCTACAAGCCTGATAAATTGCAAAAACACAAGACAGTTATATAGCATTTGTAGTTGAAATGTAAACCTGTATGGTCTTTTTTTATTGGACAATAATACTGAGGATCTCTTTCCACTCTTGCATGGATGCCTTTTTCAGTAATTCGTATGTTTACAACCCAGATACAAAAGCTTTAAGCGTAAGCATTCAGCCGTCAGCCGTCAGCCGTCAGCCGTCAGCTTATTTTATTCAAAAGCACCGATCTAGTAGCACATAAACTGAAAGCTGTTCGCGTAGCGTGCGCGTAGCGCTTAAGCTGATAGCTGATAGCTGATAGCTGATAACTGATAACTGATAGCTGAATGCTTACCTTTAAGCTAATGGGCGTAGCCCATTAGCTGATGACTGAATGCTTAGGATAAAAGTGACAAGAGAATGGGAATATTATCAAGTTTATATCTTAATTTCTGAGCCGAGAAAATTTGGCAGCCTTTTTAAGCTGAGAGATCCCACTCTACAAGCTCAGCAATCGAACTACTCAAACGAGAGTTCTCGTTGACTGACAACACAATCCTGAAGGTATAAATTGATTAATTATTGGTAATAAATTCCTTTTTCTTGCGCCTTGGCTTCAAAATATTCTATTACATCAATCCTCAAAGGCAAAGTTACTTGTTGCTTTATTTTTTTTGCATAATGATTGGGGCGGCTTTTCATATTTCCAAGGTCATCTTCTGGTTTTATGACAAAATTTTAAAAAAAATTACCAACACCACATCGTATTTTTATTGGCGGTAGTGGTGGAAATATACACTCAATTTTGGATTACTGTGAGACTCGCTTAGACCTCGATGGTATTTTAGTGTTAGCGTTAGCAACAGTTGAGCATATTAATACAGCCTATAGTTGGTTTGAGTCTAAACGTTTCCCCCCCTCCGAGCGCGGGATTAGAGCAAATTCCTTCCCCCCCTTATTAAGGGCAGGGCTGTTTCATTATAGAGTAAAAAGGTGTATAGTGAAGCAATAGCCGGATTTTTCCGGCTAATTTCCCTTATATCCTAAAATCAGGGAGAAAAGCTTAATCGACGTTTCTTTTGGAAATACCTGATCATCGCAGTCCTCATGGTCTTCGTCATCCTCTGTGGCTGGTGCTTTTAATCATAATTATGGGGATGATGAGTGGTTATTGGGGTTATCGACAATTGGGTAGATTTGTAGAACGCCACCGCACCCAATTAATTAGTAGACTTAAAATTCCTTGTGCTCGTGTTCCTTCTTATTCAGCAATCAGAAGAGTCATGATTAATTTAGATTACGAAGAACTCCAATTTGTGTTTAATAAATGGAGTAAACAATATAGTATGATTCCCTCTTCAGAATGGATATCACTGGATGGTAAGAGTCTAAAAAATACTGTAACTAACTACGATCGCGTAGCGTGACCAAAGGTCAATCAGGCTCAACAAAACTTTATCAGCTGTGTGTCGGCTTTTGCTCATCAAAGAAGATTATTTTTAGGGGTAAAAATGATGTCAAACAAACAGGAAAGCGAAATTCCCGTCGTTCGATAATTAATTGAGTTATTAGATTTAACGGGTGTCGTATTTACTTTTAGGTGCGACCCGTGGCGAATTTAATTCGCCTACGGAAAGCGCACCTGTGATGCTCTTCATTGTCAAAAAAAACTCTGGCAGCCGTCGTCGATTCAGGGAATGATTATCTAGTTAAAGTAAAAAGAAATCAACCCAAATTATATCAACAAATAGAAAGGGAATCAAACCGGCAAACACCACGACAAAAAGTGACCCATTATGAAAAAACTAGAAACCGTAAAACAAATCGTATTATCGAAGTGTTTGAGCCACCGGAAAACCTTGACCCCAAATGGATTGGGGCTGGTTGTGTGATTAAAGTTTCTGAGACGAAACCTGATTGTTGTGGAGCCTTTATGATTGGCAGGCTATGCATACAAGGGTTAAAACTTGTTGATTAAGGCTCCACTACCTTACGGTAACTTGAAACGCAGTGGAACTCGCGGTAATGAACCCTTCAAAACTATTAGTTATTATCTTTGTTCAAAATCATCTCAATCTCGTCGTTTGATGGATGGAATTAGAGGACATTGGCTGATTGAAAATTCTCTTCATTGGGTAAAAGACGTCATTTATGAGGAAGATATTAGTCCGCAAAAATCCGGATTTGCTCCAAAAAACTTATCTTTGCTCAAAACCTGGGTTTTAACCCTTCTTCGAGCACATGGCTTTGATTCGATTAAGGCAGCAATCAGCGAAGCGATGCAGCGCGGTCTTGGGGAGGCAGCGCGGTCTTGGGGGTTTCCCCCATGAGCGACTGCATCAAGACAATGAGCCATAATCTGAAGTATATTCTCAGTTTTTGTACTTAAGAGTAATTATCTCCGATTATCTTCTATTTTAATGATAATGAAACAGCCCTGCCTTATTAAGGGGGGTTAGGGGGGATACTTGGAATTATCAATGGTTACAGGTGCAGTTATCAAAGTCGGTACCTGTGGGCAAGCTAACTCGGTTTAATCCTCTCAATCCGATCACTATTGTGACGGCTTGGAAGTGCTGAGTTTAAGAGTCTTGAGTTCATAAGTGCTGAGTTCGTAAGTGCTGAATTTTGATACCCGATCTGCCAATCTCCCCATCTATCCAGAAGTTGCGGTGTCATTAACTGATATTATTACTACTGAAAGACTATCGAACAATAGTCAAAAAAACAGTCAAGAAAACGTCCGGAGTATTGCGAAGTGTTAACACCAGGACACATCGAAGCAAATTCTATGGCTCATCTCCAATGTGCTGTATGTGGTAAAGAATATCCGCTAGAACTGCGTTATCGTTGCCAATCTTGCGATGGAGGTGTGTTGAATGTTGTGTACAGAGGTAATCAAAAGGTAGAATCTGGTTCCGGACTGCAGCGTTTTAAAGATTTTGTCCCGATTAAACCCCTGCCAGAATTTTCTTGTCCAGAAACTCCTCTAATTCGATTCGACAATGCTCAATATGTTGACCATGATGGCATTTACTGTAAAGTAGAAGGGGCTTTAGCAACCGGAAACACCAAATATAGACAGAGTTGTATGGCAACACCAGGGTTGTTATGGGGTGGAGTTAAAGAATTTGTAGTCTCCTCTACAGGCAATTCTTCTTCTAGCTTTATGTATTGGGCCAAAGAGCTTGAAGGTCAAATTAGGGTTCATGTCTTTGTTCCCTCAACCCATAGACATCGCTTAAAATTTCAGAGTCCCTATGCCACCATCCATGAAACAGATGTAGATTTTGTGGAAACTGGCAAGTTGGCCAAAGACTATGCTCAAGATCATAATCTATTTTGGGAAGGAGGCTTTTTCAACTTCTTTCGTCGGGAAGGTCTCAAAACAGGGTATATGGAAGGAGCAACCCAAATGGACTTCCAAGTTGATGTAGTCTTTCAACCCATTAGTAGCGGGATGGGGTTTTATGGGGGATATTTTGGCTTCAAGCAGCTTTTAGCCAATGGGTATATTAAAAAAATGCCTCGTTTTGTTGGTGTGCAGCAAGATACTTGTGCTCCTGTGTATACGGCATTTCATGCTAATAGAGAACAAATTGCTGATGAGGATATTATCCGCAACCCCACTGGAAAGGCTGAGGCTATTCTTAGAGGCAATCCTACCGCAACCTACTCTTATTTGCGGGATCTAATTCTAGACACTCAAGGAACGGTTGTTGCCCCAACCCAAGCAGAACTTCTGAAAAGCTATGAGGTTTTACAGCAAGCTGGTATTTCTGCTTGTCACACTGGGGCATTGTCTTTGGCAGCCTGTAAAAAGTTGATTCTTGACGGGTGGATTTCCCCTGAAGAAAAATGCTTGCTCATGGTGACTGGAGGACGGATGTACTAGGCACGTAAGCATTTTCCCTTTGCTGTTATTCACTTTTGAAAATATTGCGTAGGGTGTGTTAGGGGCGGCTCGCCGTCATTTTCTACCTCATAGCCAGGGTTGGGAAAGCCCGCCCCGTAACGCACCACTGGATCAAACAGCTTTAATGAGATATACCCTATATATCCCCAGTAGAACCAGAGAAAAGCTACATAGTTCCAGAAAATCAAGCTCGACTCTTTTTAATTATGTCTCAGTTGCTCCTCTAGCCATTTGTTGTCTAATTCCAGAAACTCAGCAGTCCACGTGAAAGGTTCATCTATAAACTTGCTCCCCAGAGTAATACAACTATCTAAAAATGGGGTATCTACTCCTGTTAGGCGGGCTAACACCTGTAGTGGAAAAGCCCCAAAGGGTAATTCTTCTGAGAGATAGCGATGATGAGGATTCCTGAGAGTAGAATTGTCAAGTGCTTTGATCTGGTGAATGTGTTCGTAAAAAGATGGGCCAGTAGTTCCATAAGCTGTCTTAAAATAATCGTACATATCGCTTAGATCAGGAAACCCTAATGCCTTGGCTATGGCTAGACGATCGCGATCGAAATCACCAATTAAATTAGCAGTGCGAGGACCCATCCCTCGGTAAATATTATAATTTTCTCCTAGCTCCCATCTGGTTAAAGAGGCGATGATTAAGGGAACGTGAAAAACATCATTACATTTATCTAAGTTTACTTCTAAACTCGAAGACAGTGGACGCAAATTCTCGAACAAACCTTGATAGGTAGCAACAATCCGCTCTGTCATATCCGAGTTTTGGGCAGCGACTTTGAACTGTTTTTTAAACCTCTTTATAGCTACTTGGTCGTCACCGTTACCTCGGCAGGCAAAGGGGGTATTATTTACATCTGCAACTGCGGGTAATTGGGTTTCACTCATGCCAAATTCTTTTTGCCACACTTTGCAGAAAACTCGACCTGAAAAACGGCTAGAACAGATGAATAAAATATTGGTTTGAGGGGTCATATATTGCCCCAAAATCCGGGCATAAGATTCAACATCCTGACCTCGACAGCCAATCACAATATTATTGGGTAATTTGCCATCATGAGTGGCGGCAATTTCCTCAATCTGGTTAGAACAAGCTGCAATTGGATAATTACCCGGTGAACATACACCCGTTGAACGAACAATCTTAGTTTGACTAATTGAAGAAGAACGACGAGAAAACAGATCAACGTTATGGCCTTGAGAACTCAGGTGAACTGCTGTGGCTAAACCTACATCTCCTCCACCCACAACAAGGTAATTATCTTGTGACATATCTTGTGACATCAAAAAATATCCTTTAAGCTCTATAATTGTGAATATGTAATTGAAATTATGAACAGCTTATCACAAGAGTTTCACCGATTTTTATGCAGGTTAACTGTAATCTCGAAATTATTGATAATGGAGGCAGCTTATTGACATAGACGCATCAGATTAAAAGTTTTATCATACTAAAAAATAACTTTTTTATGTATTTTTGGAGACAAAATTACATTAGCTTACCCTGGTTTAAGTTCCGCTACTCAAACGATAGTTCTCGTTTACTGACAACACAATCGTGAAGGTATAAATTGATTAATTCTTGGTAAGAAATTCCTTTTTCTTGCGCCTTGGCTTCAAAATATTCTATTACATCAATCCTCAAAGGCAAAGTTACTGGTTGCTTCAATTTCTTGGCATAAGGATTCGGGCGGCTTTTCATATTTCCAAGGTCATATTCTGGTTTCATGGTTTTATCCTCGATAGTATTGACTTTCATTTTTAGTGGCTTTGCGGGCTGAAATTATTCTGATTACTGATTCTTGCTATCGGTAACAATTAACAATCAGTAAAAATCGGTCTTCTATATCAGAGGTTGTCTGAGAAGTCTCATTTGCTACATTCAAGCCTCCTAAATCCCCCGAGCGAGCAATCCCTCGCTCGGGGGACTTTTAGAAGCAAATTGACTCTTATTCCCCCCAAAGTTGGGGGGCTAGGGGGGCAAAATTCAGTATAAAAAAACTTTTCAGATATCCTCTCAGAATGATCTTCGTCCCAAAACTGGATTGCCGCTAGTAGCAATAGGCAATCAAACCACACAAAACATTAAAGGGTTGGCACTTTCGGGTGGATCTCATTTTTATTATTTGACCCAACAGTGGTGCGTTACGGGGCGGACTGTCCCAACTCTGGCTACCGAGAAAATGAGGGCTCCCCTAACGCACCCTACGGAACTACTTATCCAAAACTGATGTCCAGACCTGTACATTCCCTAACCAAGAATTGAGCTGCCCACGATTACAACCCACAGCTTCCCCTTCTGCCTCTAAACTAACGGAATGATTTCCTGAGGAAACAGGGCCGAGATTGATTTGACCTGAGGTCAAGGGAAGGCTACTGAACTGGCCAGGTGCGCCCCTCCACCCAAGGGTACCTGTAGAACGAACACGCTCACCGTCAAGGTAGAAATGGATTTCTATTGGGCCGCAATGAGTAGAAGGGACGTCATACTGGACTTTTAAGACACCGCGCGTTGTTACATCTCTTGCGAAGCGGTTACTGCATACTTGGCCACTGCCATTACAATATATTTCTTCTGGGCCAAACTTTTGAGACTTGATACTCTCCTTAGGAAACAAATTATGCCAATTCGCGATCACAGCTGCCCCCAGTACACCAACCAGGCCAATTACAGCAACAATTATCTCTGTCCTATGACTTTTATCGTGACCACTCATCCCACTTTACCAAAAGTTATGATCATCGACGTTCGATGACTTTTCATTTTGTTGTTTTACCTAATTTATAATTATATATTATAAAGAGTAAATATTCAATCGGTGGACATTGTTCCGAGTCTGTTACCAGTTTATGTAGGGTGGGCAATGCTTGATACAGCTTCACCAAGCTGGGCTTTGCACCTTGATGAACACTGCCCACCCTAAGATTAATAAAAATGATGCAAGATTCCAGTGTTAATCAACTGAAATCTTGCTAGCTTACTCAAATTTCAAAAACCTAAGCCATCAAGCGTTGCTGAATCAAGGAATGAATGTCCAATCATCTGGTTTTGGTCAAGCCCCCGTTGGTCCCCCAAGTTTGGGGGACTTTGAAAGTCTTGTTCCCCCCAAACTTGGGGGGCTAGGGGGGCAAAACCATACCCATAATCAGCAACGCCAGCCATCAAGCAGTAAAATATCTAGCGATGGGGTGGTAAGTTACAATTGCTGTCGTAGATTGCTCTGGATACAATTGCTCACTCTCATCCATGTATAGCTTAATGCGATCGCATTCCAACAAATCCAACTGCTTGTACTGATCCTGGAGATTTGGACAAGCGGGATAGCCAAAACTATACCGTGAACCTTGATAGCGCTGAGCCAACACATCCCGAATGCTATCGGGTTCTCGATCTGCGAACCCTAACTCCCGACGAATCCGAGCATGACTCCATTCTGCCAAGGCTTCAGCCATTTGTACCGCCAATCCGTGGTAATACAAATAATCGGTATATTGATCACCATCAAATAATTTCTTAGCGTACTCTGTGGCAATATCACCTACAGTTACCGCCTGCATTGGGAACACATCGAATTGACCTGCTTCTGCCAACTCCTTCGGTAAAAAGAAATCCGCTATACACAAACGCTTACCAGACCGTTGCCGAGGAAACTCAAATCGTGCCACCTCTTGCAATTCCTTCGAGTCTTTAGCGCCTTCGGAATTCATCCCTTGGGCATCATAAATTATCAAGGAATTCCC
Organism: Moorena sp. SIO1F2; assembly: GCF_010672755.1. Taxonomy (NCBI): domain Bacteria; kingdom Bacillati; phylum Cyanobacteriota; class Cyanophyceae; order Coleofasciculales; family Coleofasciculaceae; genus Moorena; species Moorena sp. SIO1F2. Next base: position 8,764 of record NZ_JAAHFV010000078.1, on the reverse strand, counting down.
CTCAGCTAAACAGGGAAAATATCCATACACCACCTGGGGATGTAACAAGTTCTCAGCAAGAGTTTTTTCCTTCCATTTCGCCAGAATTGGGTCAACCTTTTCCTTCAAAAACTGATTATACTCTTCCCTCGACTGGTCCTTTGGCTTCCGAAACTGCCATTGTCCAGCAATCAACGCCTGCAAATCCAGATACCAAAAGACTTCCTCGAAGGAAATATCTTCTGGCTGGAGTATCTTGGTTCCCCAGAATGGCGGTGTTGGACGCTCAAGATCCAAAGTTACCCCTTCCGAACGATTAGTATCTGGGGGAGTTGAAACGGGAGTTACTGGTTGAGAGTTGTCTTGTGAACCATTCTCCTGCAACTTGTCAACCGCTGAACCATTCTGTTGCAACTTGTCAATGGGTAAGGTGTCAACGGCTGCACCATTCTCTAGCTCATCGATAAACCCTTTGATATCATCCCAGTTACCAGCTGATTTTGCTGGCATTAACTTATCCATGAAATGGAGGTCAGAAAAGGCATCTTTACCATAAACCACCTGACCGTTGTAGGTATTCTGGCAGTCCTTATGGACAAACTTTGGTGTTAGGGCAGCACCCCCTAGAATAACTGGTACCGTAATTCCCCGCTCATTAAAGGTTGCCAAATTATCCTTCATAAAAGCGGTAGACTTCACCAGTAGCCCACTCATGGCAATACAGTCAGCATTGTGCTTTTCATAAGCATCAATAATATTTTCCACTGGCTGTTTAATCCCCAAGTTAATCACCTCGTAGCCATTGTTGGACAAGATGATATCTACTAAATTCTTGCCAATATCGTGAACATCTCCTTTCACCGTAGCAATTACAAAGGTACCTTTAGCATTCTTCCCTGCTTCAGATTTTTCCATATATGGCTCTAAATAAGCCACTGCTGCCTTCATGGTTTGAGCGGATTGTAATACAAATGGCAGCTGCATTTGCCCAGAACCAAATAGTTCTCCTACCACTTTCATACCGTCCAGCAAAAAGGTATTGATAATCTCCAGGGGAGGATATTTTTCTCGGGCTTTCTCCAGTTGTTCTTCTAAACCAATCCGTTCCCCATCAATAATATGACGCTTGAGCCGCTCTTCTACCGATAGGTTTTCATCCTGGGAGCGATCGCGTTTTGTAGTTTTGCCTTCAAACAGGGTAGTCAGCTCGGCCAAGGGGTCATAGGTACACACATCCCCATCAAACTGCCGCTGATCATAAATCAGTTTTCGACAAACCTCTTGATGCTCTGGCTCAATCTTGGCTAAGGGCAAAATCTTACTAGCACTAACAATTGCTGCATCCATCCCTGCTTGCATTGCTTCGTGCAAGAACATGGAATTAAGCACAATTCGAGCTGCTGGGTTTAGTCCAAAGGAAATATTAGAAACCCCCAGCATAACATGACACCCAGGCAATTCTTCCCGAATCCGACGAATGGATTCGATTGTCGCTTTGCCGTTTTCCCGGTCTTCCTCAATGCCTGTGGAAATTGGTAACGCTAGAGTATCAAAGAAGAGTTCATGAGCTGGGATACCATATGCGATCGCATCATTATAAGCACGTTTAGCAATTTCAAACTTCTTATCCGCTGTCCGTGCCATACCATCTTCATCGATAGTACCAATTACCACTCCTGCGCCATAAATTTTAGCTAACTCCAGTACTTTATAGAACCTAGGTTCCCCATCTTCGTAGTTAGTGGAGTTCAGGATACACTTACCCCCAACCACCTTTAAGCCAGCCTCCATCTTTTCCCATTCCGTAGAGTCCAGCATCAGGGGTAAGGTAGAATTTTTTACTAAACGGGAGGCCAATTCGTTCATATCCCGCACTCCATCCCGTCCCACATAGTCCACGTTAACATCTAGGACGTTAGCCCCTTCCCTAATTTGGGATTTAGCCAAAGATACCAATCCATCCCAATCTTCTGCGTTGAGCATGGTGCGGCACTTTTTAGAACCACTAGCATTGAGCCGTTCACCAACAATTAGGAAAGAATTATCTTGGTGATAAGGCTGGGAACTGTAAATCGATGCTGCTGACGGTTCATACTTAGGATGCCGTTCCTTCGGGGTCAGGGTTTTGGCAACCTCCGCTAACTGTTCAATATGAGCTGGCCTAGTACCGCAACAGCCACCAATAACTTGTACTCCCAAATCCTCTACAAAATGCATCAGTGCCATCCGCAGTTCCATGGGAGTAAGCCTGTAGTGAGCGTGCCCTCCGACATTTTCCGGTAATCCAGCATTAGGGATACAAGAAACCACAAATGGGGAACACTCAGACAAGTATTTGATATGTTCCTTCATTTGCTCTGGCCCAGTGGCACAGTTAAGACCAAGGATATCAATCGGGTAAGGCTCTAGAATCGTTAGCGCCGCATTAATTTCTGACCCTACCAGCATAGTACCCATCACTTCCATAGTGATCGATACCATCAGTGGCAGTCTTGCCCCTTTTTTTTCAAATACCTCTTCTACGGCATTCAGCGCTGCCTTAATTTGCAGCACATCCTGACAGGTTTCCACAATCAGCAAATCAGAACCGCCATCATACAACCCTAAGGCTTGTTCCACATAGGCGTTCTTCAAGGTATCAAAATCAATATGTCCCAGGGTAGGGAGTTTAGTCCCAGGACCCATGGCCCCGGCCACAAACCTAGGTTTTTCGGGAGTGGAGTATTCCGCTGCCATCCGTTTCCCTAGTTCCGCAGCAGCTTTATTTAGGTAATAGGCTTGGTCAGCTAGATCATATTCTGCCAGTACAATCGAAGTACCGCCAAAGGTATCCGTTTCAATCACATCTGCTCCCACCTCCAGGAAGCCCCGATGCACCTTTTCCACTGCTTCTGGTTTAGTATGGACAAGGTACTCATTACATCCCTCGTACTCAGGTCCACCAAAGTCTTCAGCGGTAAGGTTTTGGGTTTGGAGAGATGTTCCAGTTGCCCCATCAAATACGATAACCGGGCGCTTTGGGCTATGGAGGTGATTGAGGAAAGGGCTATTCATAGATTCAGTTGCTATTTGTTGACCGTTGACAGTTTACGGAATTGGCTTCATTTATGTCGGCTCTTATAATTAGTTTATCAAAAATCACCCAAATTATTTTATTTTATTTTTGGTATAATTTAAAGATTAGGCAAAATTAGGGGGTTTAAAAAATCAATAATTAATTGTTTATTTTGAAATTTTAAACATAAACTTTCAAGGTTTTATTTAACTTCATTAAAAGGGTAATACCAACAGTAATTTCCCAACTAAATTCTAAACAAAAAGTATTATAATTTAAATATTATGCGTTAATTTTACTAGTTGTGTAAATCCATTAAACCAAATTAATAGCGTTGATCATACTTATAGTGAACAGAACCAGCACGCAATTTATCAGTTTACGTCGGCACGGATATCTTAGAAAATCCCTTGGGATGGTGAGTCCCTACGGTGCAGAAAAAGTTAGGCAGTGCAGGGATTAAAAACACCGGCTTACTTTTGGTAGCCAATTGTGTCCAATTCCAGAAACTGCTGAAAGACAATCTCCTCTAAAAAATGCTATAATATAGAGTAACTATGTGATGGGAAAGACCATGCAAGTTAAAGACTTGACTATTGAAGAGTTTAAGCTGCTCATCCTGAAGCTGCTTTTGCCCAGTGGGTTGCTATGGCCTGCAAATTAATATTGGTCGGGCAATTACGACTATTTCATGATTCCCCTCGAGAAGAGAGTGTGGGGAGATGGGGAGATGGGGAGATGGGGAGATGAGGAGATTTTTATTGCATTCGCGTAGCGTGGCCTTAGGCCAATCCTGTTCATCTCACCATGGGATCGCCTCAAGGTCAAAATGCGAACGCGCCCCGCGTGACCTTAGGTCAATCGCATTCATCCCATCCTATGATGCCCTCAACTTTTTCCTGTTCCCTATTCTCTTGTTTAGATCTCAACTAAAAATGCTATAGCTATTTCAGCTTCCTGTCTTTTGTTGCCATAAAAGACAGGAAGCTAATTTTTTGATTACCAATAATAACTCGAATTAAGTAAGCCTTCAGCTGAAGGCTGATAGCTGATAGTTTACATTATAAACCAAATATAGCAATTCTCTATGCCATGAGGTACAAAGGGATCCCCCTAAGTCCCTATTATCAAGGGGGACTTTGACCTCATAAATCCTAGAAAGGGATCCCCCGTTGGTCCCCCTTATCAAGGGGGACTTTGACCTCATAAATCCTAGAAACGCTACAACCCAAAAGCTGATGATAACAACACCAGAAAATTATCAGCTTTGTTTTAATACTATTACCTCTTACTTTTTGCCATACTCTCCACACTTTCCACATTCTACTATTGGCCATATTTCGTAATAAAAAAAAAATCCCAAACCCCTTGACATTTTAATTAATTTATTTATATATTAATAACAGAACCACTTAAGAGGAAAGATTCTGATGACTGAAAACATTCCCCCCACCCCAGACAACCAAGGTCGCAAACCTAAGAAATCCAAGCTCTTGTTGATCGGAACTCCTAAACAGGTTCGCGATACAATTAATGCCCTGTATTCCCTTAAGTATGCATACCCCTATGAGTGGAGCACTCCCGAGCCCACCGAAAAGCCTGGTGAGGTGATGACCACTTTGGTGCGATATTTTTACTTAGACTAGGATAGGAATTTGCCAGGGCTTTGACGCCCTGGCCACCATCAAGATTGAAAGTTGTTTTCTGAAGCGGGATGAAGTAGTATGGAATAGCATAAATCGGAGGTTAGAATGTGGTTGCTTTCGAGCAATTGCTGACTAACTCTGGTGGAATGTTTTTAGTCATCAGAATTTATTTCATTGAGTTGACCTATTGTGTACTCGTTTTTGTGTACACAATAGAATTCGGTCAAGACTTGGGGTTAACCAGAACTTGACCGAATTTTTTTTATTGTTATTTATCGCAAAGGGAGTAGGGAGTAGGGAGTAGCGATGCAGCGCGGTCTTGGGGGTTTCCCCCATGAGCGACTGCATCAAGACGGGAGTAGGGAAGAAAATTTATATTTTTGTAGAAAGCGCTATAGTTAAAGAAATTATCAATTGGGTGAAGTACTTACTAGGAGCAGAGAGTAGGGAGTAGGAAATGGAGAAACAAAGACTACAAGCATACGTCAACCTGATCAAGCAACTGCTAACTTGTTCCAGCGGTGAAGAAGTCCAAATTATTGAGAGCAACCGCGAGTTAGTGGATGCAGAGTTATTGCAGGTAATGGCACAAGTAGCAGAACAACTAGCAGCAAATGGCGACCAAAATAGCGCTGATGTTTTACTCCATCTTAGGAGTGATATTTTAGCCGTAATATCAGAAACCCCTACCTCAACTAATCCCTCATCCCAAGACTATCTGAAATTATTTAAACAGATATTGCAAGCAACTGGTAACAGCAATGGCGACCCCAAAGTCGTGTACCCACTTTTGGAAGCAAACCTAGACAAACTCGATGATAACTTTATCGATATCTTGCAAAGGTGGACAAGTGCTAAATTATCAGAAGTGGAACCAAAAACAGCACAAGACATTGCTAATAATATCTGGTATTTCAGCGACCTCATCCAGCAGTTTCCCCTGGGGAATAAAGCTAATAATATAGAAATCGCCATTGCTGGTTACGAACAGGTACTAAACGTCTTTACTCGTGAGAGTAACCGGGAAAGTTGGGCAGGGACTCAAAACAACCTGGGCAATGCCTACATTAACAGAATCCGTGACAACAGGGCATTGAATCTCGAAAAAGCGATTAAAGCATACGAAGTAGCATTGGAAGTTCGCACCGAAGAAGACTGCCCCATCCACTGGGCAATGACTCAAAACAACCTGGGTATAGCCTACTGTCAAAGAATTCACCACGACAGGTCTGAGAATGTCGAAAAAGCTATTAAAGCATTCCGAAGAGCTTTGTCAGTTTACACCAAAGAAAACTTCCCCATCCACTGGGCAATGACTCAAAACAACCGGGGTACTGCCTACCTTTACATAATCCATGGCGACAGGGCTGACAATCTAGAAAAAGCGATTAAAGCATTTCAACTAGCATTGAAAGTTCGTACCCAAAAAGACTTCCCCATCCACTGGGCAACGACTCAAAACAACCTGGGCATTGCCTACCGTGACCGAATCCGTGGCCACAGGGCATTGAATCTCGAAAGAGCTATTAAAGCATTCCGACTAGCATTAAAAGTTCGCACCAAATCAGACTTCCCCCAAGATTGGGCAGATACTCAAAACAACCTGGGAAATGCCTATCGTGGCCGAATCTGTGGTAGTAGGCAAGAGAATCTCGAAAAATCGATTGAAGCATTCCAACTAGCATTGTCAGTTTGCACCAAATCAGACTTCCCCATTGATTGGGCAGGGACTCAAAACAACTTGGGCAATGCCTATAGCCAGAGAATTCGTGGTGATAAGCAAGAGAATCTGAAACTTGCTATTGAAGCATACCAAGGAGCATTGGAAGTTTACACCCCAGAAGCAGATCCGATTAACTGTCTCCGAACTTCCCGCAACTTAGGCCACCTTCACTTTGGCGAAGGTAACTGGCAAACCGCCATCGATGCCTACCAACAAGGAATCACCGCAGTCGAAATCAGTCGCAGTTGGGCAATTAATGATCAAAATCGTCAACAGATTATGGCTGACGCTATAGAAGTTTATCACAAACTAGTGCAAGCCTATATCAATATAGAACAGAAGGATAAAGCCATCGAAACAGTCGAGCGCAGCAAAGCCCGGGACCTAGTGCAACTGCTCACCAACCGCGACCTTTATCCAAAAGGTAATGTTCCCCAAGGGATAATCACCGAGTTAAATCAACTACGTCGAAACATTCCATCATTGGAAAAACAGTTACAAGTAGTTTTTGATAAACTATCAGGAAATAGCGATGACAAACAACAACAGCAACGACAATCTTTAGAGGAGTCACGGAAACGACTACAGCAAGAATTACAGCAGTCGCGACAGCAGCTAGATCAGGTACTAAAGCAAATCAATGATAACTATGACTCCAGTTTCAGTCTAACTCAAACCGTGGAAACTATTCCCTTTAGGGATATTCAGAGCCTGATTGATCAAGGCACCGCTATCATTGAGTGGTATGTTACCAGGGATAAAATTCTTACCTTTATTGTCAGCAGTCACAAGCAGCAGCCCATAGTTGTGTCATCCTCTGCTGAAAAGCTGGAAAGGTTGGAAGAGTGGGATAAAGACTATACCAATGCCTACCGCAACCAAAAAAATCAATGGATAACTAATCTATCCACTCGCCTCGCCGACCTCGCTACAATATTAGATATTAATAACATTATTTCCGAGATTGATCGAATATTTGAGAACGTTGGGGATAAATGCGATCGCTTAATTCTAGTGCCCCATCGTTTCCTGCATCTGTTTCCACTCCATGCTTTACCTTTATCAAAGGATAATTTACTTATCGATCGCTTTGAAAGAGGAGTAAGTTATGCCCCTAGTAGCCAGTTACTGAAACTAACAAAACAACAACATCGCCCCGACTTCAATAACTTATTTGCTATCCAAAACCCAACTAGACCTGAAGCAAAACCCTTGCCTGGCTCGAAACTAGAAGTTGATAAAATCCGACAATACTTTGACCCCAAGCACAGTATAGTTCTTGCTGAAGCAGAGGCAACCGAAGCCAAACTAAATCAAAATATCAAGCAACTCCGCTCTGCTCACTGTGTCCACTTTTCTTGTCATGGCAAGTTCGAGCCTAAATCTCCCCTAGAATCAGCCCTACTTCTAGCAGATGCAGACCTAACCTTGTACAAAATTTTTAAACTTGATCTCAATCAATGTCGTATTGTCGGCTTTTCTGCCTGTGAAACTGGGATGACCCTTTCAAGTAACGAAGACGAAGATACTGGCTTACCTAGTGGTTTAGATGAGTATATTGGTTTGCCTAGTGGTTTTCTCTATGCAGGTAGCCCTAGCGTTGTCAGCACCCTCTGGAAAGTCGATCCTCTAGCCACTGCTTTATTGCTGAATTTAACAACAACTTTCAGTTTACAACAATTGTTATCGAAAATAGCGCTTTATATTATATTTAAAGCAATCCGTGTCGAAATTTTGATAATTTTTCTTCCCTACTCCCTACTCCCTACTCCCTACTCCCTTCAAACACCTTCAGGGCATCCGTGAAATAAATTGTACCAACAGGGGGGCGCTAAACAACAAAGCGATATCAATAACGGTGATAGTGGCGAAGCGAATCTTTTGACTACTCATAATTACTTATTTCCTCATTTATCAAGGTAGCTTAAATTGTTTTAACCCTACTCGACACTGCCTGCTTCCTTCAAACACTTTCAGGGCATCCGTGAAATGAATTGTACTAACAGGGGGGCTGTAAACAACAGAGCGATATCAATAACGGTGATAGTGGCGAAGCGAATCTGTTGACTACTCATAATTACCTATTTCCTCCAGCAGTTATCTAAAACTTCTTTAAAGTTGATGTGAATATACTACAGTCCACAATAATTTCACTGCACCGACTTAGCTCACCCACCTTAGTGATTTTTTCAACCGATTGGTGTGATCTGGATCACAATAGCAAAGGTAACAGGGAGTCGGGAGTCGGGAGTCGGGAGTCGGGAGTCGGGAGTCGGGAGTCGGGAGTGGGGAGTGGGGAATCGGGAGTGGGGAGTCGGGAGTCGGGAGTCGGGAGTCGGGAGTGGGGAGTCGGGAGTCGGG
>NZ_JAAHFV010000077.1:0-20593 GCF_010672755.1 Moorena sp. SIO1F2 | reverse complement strand
GTAGCTTGTTGAAGAATTTATGTTGAATAACTAAATAGCTGGATATCTGGGACTGTTCATCACTTTCTATTTAATAAAATCCCAGAGTAAATCCCAAACCTGTTAAATCCAGCAATAACAGGACTTACGCAAAACTCGACTCTAAACTCACTTATAGTGTAGGCTTCGTTAATAAAGCACCTTACTACTACAAGTAGAGTTACTGCGTAAGTCCTGTTGATGAAAAAAAGCTTTTACCTAGGAGTTAGTATTTTTACCCTATGCTGGCTCCTTTCATGTTTTCCAGCATTACTCCCTGAAAATTTACCACCAACTGCTGTGATAATGCTAGGAGCAACGCTTCTCATGGCAGTTTTTTGGATTGCTGAAACTATCCCGATTGCCGCCACCTCGATAATTCCCTTGGGTTTATTTCCCTTTTTAGGAATTGTTTCTGCTGAAGAGGTTGCTTCCGCCTATGCTTCTGATGTAGTATTGTTATTGATGGCAGTTTTTTTTATTGCTAAAGCGGTTGAAAAATATAACCTACATCAGCGGATTGCTTTCCACATTATTAGCGTTGTTGGTACCCAACCAAGCAGATTAATTTTGGGGTTTATGCTAGCAACAGCAGTATTGTCGATGTGGATATCGAATACAGCTATCACCTTGATGATGCTGCCAATAGCTATCTCTATTATCGAACAAACGGCTCTTGCTAATCCCAATATTGATGTAGGTAAAAATCTGGGAACTTCCCTAATGCTTGGAATTGCCTACGCTGCTAATATTGGTGGGATTGGAACCCCGATCGGGACTCCACCTAACCTGATATTTCTGGCACAATTAAAAGAAAACTTTCCAGACAATACCGCCATTACGTTTTTTCAATGGATGATGGTGGGAGTGCCAGCTGTTTTGATATTTATATTGTTAACTTGGATCTATTTAACTAAAATAATAGTCAAGCTTGATAATAACAGTTTATCCTCAGACTATTTTAATATTTCAGACAAAGAAGTCCAGAAACTGGAGAAAATGTCTCAGGGAGAAAAATACGTTGCTATTTTATTTGGGTTAATGGCATTGTTGTGGATTTTTCGGGCAGATATCACCATCGGTTCCTTTACATTAACGGGTTGGGCAACCTATCTGGGCGTGGCTAACTTTGTTCATGATACCAGTGTGGCTGCCCTAATTGCTGTGATCATGTTTATAGTTCCTGTAAAAACAGAGACGGGGGATAAAATTAACCTCCTAGACTGGGAAACCGCTGTCAAAATTCCTTGGGGAATATTGCTGCTATTTGGTGGTGGAATTGCAATTTCTAAAGGGTTTGCTGCGTCAGGGTTGTCTCAATTCCTAGGGTATAATTTACAAATTGGATTGCAGGGACTTTCAACGGTTTTGATGGTGGTTTGCATCTGTGTATTTATGACCTTTTTGACAGAAGTGACCTCGAATACAGCAACCACAGCTCTGATTATGCCTATTTTAGCTACTGCTGCACCGATTATAAATGTATCACCTGCTTTGTTGATGTGGCCCGCAGCAATTTCTGCTTCCTTCTCGTTTATGCTGCCAGTCGCAACTGCTCCAAATGCAATTGTTTACTCTCAGGAATATTTCCCAATTTATACCATGGCTAAGGTAGGATTAGTGTTAAATATAGTAGGGGTAATTATAGTAAGTTTGTTGATGAATTTTGTAGCTATCCCCATGTTGGGATGACTATAAGTTACAGGTAGCAGGTTGGAAGGTTGAAGGTTAAACAAGAAACGGCATCAATGGTAACACGGGATGGAGTAAGGCTGGATGCGGATATCTACCGTCCCGATAGCGCCGGTGAGTGTCCGGTGTTGCTGATGCGGCAACCCTATGGCAGAGCGATCGCATCTACGGTAGTCTATGCTCATCCCACTTGGTATGCTGCCCAGGGTTACATTGTAGTGATTCAAGATGTCAGGGGGAGGGGCACTTCAGACGGTAAGTTTGATTTGTTTGCCCATGAAGTGGAAGATGGCTTTGATAGTGTTAACTGGGCAGCAAGTTTACCCGGTAGCACTGGGGATGTGGGCATGTACGGCTTTTCCTATCAGGGGATGACTCAACTGTACGCTGCTGCAAGCTATCCCACGGCTCTGAAAACTATCTGTCCAGCGATGATTGGCTATGATTTATATAGCGATTGGGCCTATGAGGGAGGGGCATTTTGTTTACAAGCTAATCTGGGTTGGGCGATACAATTAGCAACAGAAACCGCACGATTGCGGTCAGATGAGCAAGCCTATCAACTGCTGTATGCAGCATCTCGGAATTTACCCCTGTATGACCCAATTCCCGCTCGCCCTCAAATTCTCCAAGACTTAGCACCAGACTCTTTTTATCACGACTGGTTAGACCATCCTCACCCAGATGAATACTGGCAAAAACTATCTCCCAAGGGAATGATGCAGGATGTAGACATGCCCATGTTACACATTGGCGGATGGTTTGACCCATTTTTGCGAGGGACACTTCATTTATATAAGGATATGGCATCTCATGCCAGTTCGCCCCAGCATCTGATCATTGGTCCTTGGGCGCATCTGCCTTGGGGGCGTAAAGTGGGAGCAGTGGATTATGGTCTCCAGGCGAATAGTCCCGTTGATGCCTTGCAAGTGCGTTGGTTTGACCAGTTCCTCAAGGGAATTGATACCAAGGTGCTTGAGCAACCGCCTGTTTGTCTATTTGAGATGGGAACTAATCGGTGGCGTTATTTTGATAGTTGGCCTGATGGCAATCAGAAATCTTATTATCTGGTAACTTCCGGTTTAGCCAGTGTCAGGGAAGATTCTGGAAAATTAGTCCCAGAAGAGTCTCAAGAAATGCAACAGCCATCGGAGACAGAGGGAGTATCCCAAAGCCAGCATACCTGTGATGTATCCTGTGATCTATTAGTTCATGACCCTTGGCGTCCAGTTCCAGCAATGGGGGGTCATGCAGGGATGCCAGTCGGTTCATGCGATCGCACTGCCATAGATTGTCGCACAGATGTTTTAACCTACACCTCTGAACCCTTAGCAGAAGATTTACATTTGGTAGGGGATGTCGTATTTGAGGTGTTTTGCACCGCTGATACTCCGAGTTTTGATATCTGTGCAGTGTTGTCAGAAGTCCATCCCGATGGCAGGGTAACCCATGTCACTCAGGGATATAGACGGGTCAATCCTGGGGACAATACTACTAATCCGTGGCGGATTAGATTGCAGGCAACTTGTGTGCGTATTGCCAAAGGAAATCAGTTGCGCTTGAGCTTAAGTGGGGCTTGTTTTCCGGCTTATCCAGTCAATTCCGGCACTGGGGCTTTTCCTAGTGAAAGTCGATTGATGGATGCTCAGATTATTACTTTGAAGGTGAGTTGTGGAGAGGATTATCCAACTCGTGTTTTATTACCTATTTTTAGGTCTGATGCACAATAAGCGCCATTATAAATAAGCGCTATAGCTTACAAGTCTCCAGAGCAGCAACTAACTGCTGGAAATGATCCAGGGTATGAGTTGCCATAACTGAGATCCGAATTCGACTCGTAGGCACTGTCGGAGGACGAATAGCAGGGGCAAAGATACCAGCTGCTTTCAAGGTTTCGCCAATAGCAAGAGCCTCAGTAGCACTGTTTATGGAAATGCAAAGGATAGGTGACTCAGAGGGCAAACAGTTGAGATTAGGCAGCTGGTTAGTAATTAACTGTTTGAGAATCTCTACATTATTCCTCAGTTGAGCGCACCGTTCTGGTTCTTGTTGGACAATTTGGATTGCTGCTAATGCTGCTGCTGTATCTGCTGGAGATAAAGCAGTGGTGTAAATCCAGCTAGGAGAACGATTTCGGAGAAAATCAATTAAAACTGCCGAACCGGCCACATACCCTCCCAAACTCCCCAAAGCTTTACTGAGGGTGCCAACTTGAATAATCGTTTCTCCAGTACAGCCAAAATGTTCGACACACCCAGCGCCTGTAGCGCCCAAAACTCCGGTAGCATGGGCTTCATCCACCAGAAGCATACAATTAAATTGGTTTGCTAACCCTAATAGCTCAGGCAAGGGGCATAAATCACCATCCATGCTAAAGACGCTATCAGTAACAATTAAGCAGCGCCGGTACTGTTGTCGGTATTCAATCAGTTTACCCTGCAAAGAAGCCATATTGCAGTGCTCATAGTCGATTACCTGGGCACCGCTCAAAATTGCCCCATTTTTGAGGCTGGAGTGGTTGTATTGATCCCCTAGGATTAAATCCCGTTTCCCTACTAACGCTGCAATCGTGCCTATATTCGCTAAATACCCAGAGCTATAGACTATCGCATCTTCAGTTTGTTTGAGAGATGCGATCGCATTTTCCAATTGTCTATGCAGTTCCCGGTTTCCAGTGAGTAATCTCGAACCAGTGCTACCAGTACCATAGTCCTTAGTAGCACTAACTGCGGCTGCAATTAAGGGAGGTGAGCCTGCCAGTCCGAGATAGTCATTACTAGCAAAGTTAATCACCTCTCGCCCATCCAGTTGCACCACAGCACCAGGCATACTTTGTACAGTTTGTACAGAACGATACCAACTGGCTTTCTCAATCGTGGCCAGGGATGGCTTTAGCCAAGCATAAGGGTCAGTAGGCATTATTTGTGCTAATCATCTTTTTTCGCCTTCACCCCAACTAACTCTGGATTACTATCCAAAGAACCGTATAGGATATTTCCCCTCTTGTTGTCTTGTTTATAGAAAACTAGTCGTTGCTCCAGTCGTTGCAGCTGCCGTTGAGCTGCTTGTGGATTCTTCGAGTAATACTTCTTCAAGTCAATCTTGAAGTGGCGATTAATCTCTGACCATGGGATGTCCCAAAGTTGGTCACCACAAAGTACCTCTAATTCCCATCCTTCAATATCAGTGTCTTTGATGTCTAGCTCAACTTCCCTGGGTTCAACCTCAATCAGCTTGCACTTCTCCATTTTGTTAGGGGAGCAGCTACTGAGTAATGTTACTCCCACACTGAGCAACAAGACAATGATAAACAGTTTTTGATTAAAAAAAGATTTTTGGTAATTTTTCACGTCTGGTACTAAACTAATCACGATCCTAATGGTATTGACTCATTTATCCCCAATTAAATTATAGATTGCAGTTGGTGATGAATTGCCAGAACTGTTAACTCTCCATCCCTATCAAAAGGTAGTTGACACAATAATATTTTTTTGCTACGAAATAGTCTAAATTCACCAGGTAGAGTAGCTACGTAAGTCCTGAAAATGAACCATGTTTGAATTCTGGATTCGTCAATTACCAGATTGTATATCAAACTAGATATAGAAAATAATCACTGGTCAGTAGAAAAAATTAGATAGTTCATTCAATTGAGTGATAATGAGAGTAGCAACGAGATCCAAAAAACTAGGGATAGGAAGTAACAACTGACCAATCACCTGACCAATCACAAGGAAACATTCCTTGAAAATTACTCTTTATGAATCATGAGCAAGATAAAACTACCGTTAGCACCGCCAATCTTAGGAATTACATTAGCAATTGTCAGCTTTAGTAGCAGTATTGCCTTGCCAGGAATTTCAACAGCTAATACTAACAATTCCCGGTTGGATTCAGCTCAACGTTCCCCAACAGCAGAAGTGGCTCACAACCACCGAGAGCAAGAGCGAATTACTTCAAGAACTCTACAGCCATTAGGGATCAGTCTAGCTTGGATGCCACCAGATGTACCGGAACGAGGCGTACCCGGTAAACGAAAAGCAGCGGCAAGCCGTGGGGGATGTCCAAAAGTCAAGCAACCCTTGACTGCCTTGGTTCCTGCTACTCCCAGCATGGCCAGTGAGGGTCAAATTTCATTGACCGTAGGTCACGCTACGCGAACAGAATCGGTTTTCGGCTTAACCGTTGTTTCTCATCCCACCTTCTGGTTTTATGTTCCCTATGCCCTGACACCGGACTTGCCTTTGGAGTTTGTGCTACAAGATGAAAACCATAACGAAATCTACTTGACTAAATTTGTTGCCTCATCGTCCTCACCAAGTGTAGTAGGGATCGAACTTCCATCAACAGTCGCCTCCCTTGAGGTTGGTAAACAGTATCGTTGGTACTTTGTGGTTAAATGTGAGCCACTGGGGTCTCCTGTAGTGACAGGGTGGGTAAAACGGATGTCACTCAACCCATCCCTCAAAAATCAGTTAGACCAAGGGACATTAGAACAGAAAGCGATTATCTATGCCAGATCAGGGCTGTGGTATGATACCCTTAATGCTCTAGCTAAGCTACGTCAGCAAAATTCTGACAATGACCTGCTAATCAAGGATTGGGTGAAATTATTGCAGTCTGTTGACTTAGATGCGATCGCGCTTGCACCCCTTCTGGAATTTTAAGATCAAGTCCGTCTAATTCCATTACCAGCACTCGAGTGGGTCATTTACCGTTATTGGTCATTGGTCGAGCCTGCTGTGTATTTTAAGGATGCAAGCATCCAAGCCTTATTTCAGTTCCGGATGAGTTGTACTCTCTTGAGAAACACCCATGTGATTAATAGTAGCGAGTAGCTGGTAAAGACGGCTAACATCTCGTCGATTGAAGTAGAAAACCAGACGGGGAAGTTCAGCAGTTTCATCAGGTAGTTCTTCTGGTAAAACCTGACTTTTCTCAATCCGTCCCTGAACCAAGATATCGCTAAAATCCTGATTTAGCTGTTCAACCTCAGGATCTGACAACTCAGATTTGAGGCGAATGACGAATTGATCTCTGACATAGCGGCTAGAGTGATAAACCCGGTAAAACCGATTAATTGTTTCGTAAGCCACATCTAAGTTATCTGTGATGGTATAGAGACTGGAATCCTCTGGACTGATCAAACCCCGTTGCATGAGGTGCTTTTGAATATAAGCATCCCAATCTTTCCAGTAGGTGCCACCAGGTTTATCAATCAGTACTAAAGGAGTTGGTTCTAATCGTCCTGTTTGACAAAGGGTTAAAGACTCAAAGGCTTCATCCTGAGTACCAAAGCCACCAGGAAATAAGGTAAGCGCATCCGTTTCCTTGATAAAAAATAGCTTGCGAGTGAAAAAATACTTGAACTCAATCAGCTTGGGATCCCCTGCAATAAACGAATTTGCGTCGTTTTCAAACGGTAGTTGAATATTCAGACCAAACGAATGCTTAGAGCCAGCACCTTTGTTTCCTGCCTCCATAATGCCAGGACCAGCACCAGTCATTACCATAAATCCCTGCTGGGTTAAATGATGAGCAAATTCAGCTGCCAGCTGATATTCAGGAGTATTTGGAGCAAGGCGCGATGAACCGAAAATGGTAACTTTCCGGACATGACGATAGGGATAAAAAACTTGAAATGCCCGCTCCATATCTTGTAGAGAAGCGGTGATTATTTTCCAATCTAGACGGTCAATTTCTTCCCCAGTTAGTCGCACTAGCACTGCAAGAGACCGTTTGATCAATTTACGATTTTCCAGATTAGGTAGCTGGTCAATCAGTGTTGCTAAATCGTTTGACAGTGACTTGAAGCCATCCGCAGAAGGAGATAGAGTCATATCGTATCCAGTTGACTACTTATCATTAAAGGTTTTTCATCAATTGAAAATTGAAAATTAAAAATTGTCAATAGTCAAGGAGCCATTAACAATTAACAATTAACAATTAACGATTTTCCTGAATACGAAGTGATTAAGCGGACTCAAGATTATTCCACCGACTTATCACGAACGCCTTTAAAAATCCGAGAGAGTTCGCTTTTTTCATCGACGGGAATACGAGTGGGAGAACCACTGATAATTCGTTCGTAATTGCGGAAGGAATCCTTAATTTCTGGTCCATCCTTACTAATAGTGTACTCTCTGATCCCTGTATCATGCCAAGAGCCACGCATCTTAAACACATTGATAGCACGGGACATTTCACCACGAATTTCCACATACTGTAACATTATAATTGTGTCAGTAATTGTGGAAATATGGGAATCGGTAATGGAGTCAGAGCCCAGAAATTTATCGGTGGTATTGGTAAAAAAGCCAGTTATTTCTTCTTGCTTGGCATAGCCCGTCACACCAATCACAAACTGCCGAAAGGCATTGTTGCTGACTCCCCGTGCTAAAGCAGAAAGAGAGTCGATGGCAATCCGAGAGGGCTTAAATTCAGCAATTTCTGTTTTAATCCGTTGTAAGTGGTCTTCTAAGCCCGCTGATTCTGGATAAGAACAAAGAATTTTTAATAAACCCTTTTGTTCCATTTCCTCAAAATTAATGCCCCAAGACGATGCATTACGAGATAGCTGAGCCCGAGATTCTTCATAAGCAAACAGGATGGCGCGATCACCTTGTATGCAAGCATTTTCGATAAACTTGCTCACTAACAAGGTTTTGCCAGTACCTGTGGCACCCGTTGCCAGGATAATGGAATCCTTGAAGAAACCACCACCACACATCACATCAAGAGTTTTGATTCCGGAAGACACTCTGGCCATGGAAGACCGTTGAGTCAGTCGCATTGCTCCTAAGGGGAAGATGTTGATCCCTTGATCGGTAATAGTAAAGGGGTATTCTCCTTTCATATGGGTGGTACCCCGCAGCTTGAGAATTTCTATAGTGCGGCGTCGGCGTTCCCCTTCCAGGACATTACGGACAATGACCACATTATCTGAGACAAACTCTTCCACCCCGAATCTAGCTACTGGTCCATACTCTTCAACTCGCTCTGTGGTCATAATGGTGGTTACACCAATGTTTTTCAGGCGTGCCACTAGGCGAAAAATTTCTCGCCGTACCACCGAAGCAGCATCGTACTGCTGAAAGATGGCAGTGATTGAGTCAATGGAAACTCGCTTGGCTTTGTATTTGTGAATGGCGTACTGAATACGCTCGATCAGAGCAGACAGGTCGAAGTTGCCGACAATGTCCTGTCCTTCTGGATCCGGGGAAGCATCCAGAATAAATAGCTTGCCTTCATTAACTAGTTTATTTAGCTCCCAACCAAAGCTCGATGCATTTTTGGTGATATCTGTGGGTGATTCTTCAAATGTAACAAACACACCAGCTTCATCAAAATTGCTAATGCCGTTGTAAAGAAATTGAACGGCTAATAGAGTTTTTCCCGTGCCAGACGTTCCACTGACCAGGGTGGTTCTACCAGATGGTAAACCGCCATGAGAGATCTCATCGAATCCTTCGATCATTGTCCGTATTTTCTGGACACCGACCGTTGTTACTGAGTTTTGATATTGTTCATTTTGATTCAATTGATTCATATTGGTCGTCAGTAAATGTTCTTAATCAAAAAAAAAAGTTTAGTTTAATGGTGTTGCTGACTTGCTAAATTTTCACGCTTTAATCTAAAATGGTATAATCTATTTAGAAATCCAAATCTCCTTCACGGAGTTCTTCATAGAGCAAATCTAAGCCGATCAAGACTTTTTCCCGATCCGAGAGGTCCCCAATGATTTTTCGCACAGGAGGCGGTAAAACTTTTGCCAAGGTTGGTGTTGCCAAAATTTTATCTTCCTCAGCTAGTTGGGGGCTCTTAAGAACATCAATTACTTTGAGAGCGTAAACCCCTTGGAATTCCTGTTCGAGAATAGTTTTCAGTGTTCTCAAAGCCCTGACGGAGTTGGGGGTGTTCCCAGCTACATAAAGCTTGAGAACATAGGTTTTTTTATAGGAACTCATAGGCTCGTAAGTTTAGGAGAAGATGGGTTAAAGGTCAATACAAGGGATCAAGGAACTCAAGGAAACGGTTTTTTAGGAGAGCCTCCCATCAAGCTTACTACTCAATGTTGATCCGATTCTGCTGATCTTACAGTTCTCTGGGGATGGAACGGCGATACATTTCACCTAAGTGAGCAATCACGTCGATTAACGTCAGGCGATAGTCAAGCAGTATATCCTCTCTACGGCCTTCCAGCTGCAACTGTTTGGAAAATTCATCCATCAGTTCCATATGAATTTCTACAATCTTAGATATAGAAATATCCGCAAAAAACACTTGTTCTACAAAATGATCAATGTCTTGGTTTAGGGTATCTCCCGGTGCAAAGTACTGTAGAACAATTTGACGATACTCTGATCTTAAGTGTTCTAACAGCTCATCCCTGTCGTTGAGAGATAGATTACGAAAAAAAAGCCGAGGATTTCTCTTGTAGTACACACCAAGGTATCCAAGTCTTTCCCTGAGCTTTTCAGCTAACCGATGCTGCTGCTTACTCAAGAAACTGTAATTAGCTACTGCGAGGGTAGGATAAACCGGGTCAGATGACCTGGGTAAGTTACAGGCGGGAGCCAGGGACAAAAACCCGGTGATCGCCTTTTGGATGAAATCGCCAATTTCAGGTAATTGGTGAATACTAAGTTCGACTTCTGCCGGATGGAACAGATAAGCCCTGGATCTGGTGGTGAATTTATGGGTCGTCTGGTTAGAGCCGAGCTGTTGATTTCTGTCAACCCTAGGGGGAATTTCTGGGGAGTCCGACCGCAAAAATACTGCAGGTAAGGTGGTTCCTTGCAGGTACAAGTACTGGATCACCTGGGGAAGTGTGTCGGTATCCTGCAATACCAAACAATCAAGATCCTGTTTATGTTGCTCAACCACCTCGAAAAACTCAGATTCTGAGCTAGTAGAGTGTACAATATATTGCTCGCTACCCAAAACCTGAGAAAGGGATTGAGCTAGGGCATCAGAACTGATCAGCGTACATATGGTTAGTTGGGAAAGCAACACAACAGGTCCCGAATATCAAACTGGTTACTCTTACTATATAAGAGTGCTTAAACCAGTAAGATTTTAACATTTTTTTTAACAATGGGCTTAATATAAATTAAATTAAATTGAAACAGTCTGATAATTGAAATTAATTTTGATTTCGCGCCTCACTATATCCCCAGTGTTGAGCAGTATATTGAAAAGTACTTGCTCTTCAAGCATTAGGGGATAGTCTAGCCCTGTTGGGCTTGAGTGAATTCCTTTGTTGCTACTTTAGGAGGATGTGTTGCTACTGTAGCGCTCAACCTCTGTTGAAGCTAGATTGGTTATGTCCATGCCTACTCCCAGTATCCAAAAATTTGCCGAGCTAGTTCCTGTTTGTCAAAGGACTTCTGAGTTGGCTACTCTGCTAGATATTTTTCATGCTTCAAGGCATGACTCGATTGTGGTAGTCAGCGAACAGCAACATCCTGTGGGAGTGGTGAACCTACGGCAGATCATGCCTCACCTGCTCTCATACGCTAAGGTAGGTAGCTCAGGAGCAACCATGACAACTGGTTTTCTTCACAAACCACTATCTTGGCTAGAGCCAAACATCATTGAACCCATAACCATCCTACCAGGTAAGCTGAGTCTAAACCAATTCTGGTACTACCTACAAGACCATGGAAGTAGGGAGGGGGGGTTAGGGGAGTTGGGCAGCAACTGGGATAGAGAATTTAACCAATTCCCCATCCCAGATCAGGAACACTGGGCATTAGTAGATGGGGACCAGAAATTTATCGGACTCCTTAACAGTTGGCTGCTGTTAAAATCATTAGCATCCACATTCACCCAACAACGTTCTGAATCGATAGTAAAGCGTACTCAACCCAAGGGACTGAACCCTAATCCCCTCAGGACTCACCACCCAGACTATCGATTAACAGCCAAGAGTTCTTGGGTCAATTCCCTAGGATTATCATCTCGAATCAACTCAGGACTGAAAACTCAGGAGGAAGCCCTAACTAAAACTGCCCAGTTCAAGGGCATTAACCCCTTAGTGCAACTGTTAGAACAACTGCCATTACCCCTAAGCATACAAACCTCGACGGGAAAAGTTTTAGCTGAGAATCTGACCTGGCGTGAGCAGATTGAGACATCATCCCAGGGGAATCCGGGAAATAGTAGCACCACAGGCACTAAGAATAGTACCTCTGCCCAGAAAAACCCTGGAGCTAGGGAAAAGATACCCTACCGTTCTTCTTACAATCGTCTCTTATCTAATCATGTACCGAGGGAAGTCAGTAAGGAAGGTTTGAAGCAATCGATGGAAGAGCCCTTGACATCGTTAGACTTCCAGTGGCGTCAGCCTGATACCCAGAATTACCCAACCTTTCATGACCAATCTGCTCCTCGATCTCCAGGACAATGGCCATTATCTGTGGGCAATGTTTCTGACCAGGGAGACAAAACCTCTGAACAAGCTGCGCTTGGGCAATACTGTGCTCTTGATACTCCCTATCAAGCAGCAACCACTATTCACGAGCGCGTGCTGCTCTTTTCATCACCAGTCAAGAAAACCAGGGGAAACCATACCCCCTGCCAGGAAACCGCTGCGCCAACTGATCCAACTCTTTCAAACAGCCAGGAGCGGGTATTCTCGTTTGTCAAAATTCCTCTGTCACCTGCTATCGCTGCTCTTTGGGAAGGAGGACTAGAAACTGACAGTTGCGAGCCTAAGGTCGCTTTTGACTATTCGAGATCTCCAATCTCTAGGTCTGAGTCACCCAACTCTAAATTATACCTAGTCTTGGCTCAAGATACCACAGAGCAACGACTCTTTGCCCAAGAACTGGCAGCGAAAAATGCTGATTTAGTGCAACTCAACCGACTCAAAGATGAGTTTTTAGCTTGCATTAGCCACGAACTGAAAACACCTATAACTGCGATTTTGGGTTTGTCAACTTTGTTGAAAGACCAAGCCCTAGGGGAACTCAATCAACGTCAATCCCGTTATGCGCAGTTAATTTATCAGAGTGGACGTAAGCTAATGGCTGTGGTCAACGATATTCTGGATTTGACCCGTATGGAGACTGGTCAGCTGAAACTTACCGTCGAACCGGTGCAAATTCGGACTGTATGCGATCGCGCTTATGACCAAGCTCGCTCTGAGATAGACTCAAAACACTCCGAGGACAACAATCGAGATTATCCCACAAAATTCACCCTAGAGATTGAACCGGGTTTAGAAATGCTGATTGCTGACGAGTTGCGCTTACGGCAAATGTTGGTGCATCTGTTTTCTAATGCCCTTAAGTTTACCGATGGCAGTGGTGAAATTGGTCTGAAGGTCAATTGGTGGCAAGGTTGGATTGCTTTCACGGTCTGGGACACTGGCATTGGTATTCCCGCTGATAAACAGCACTTGATCTTTCAGAAATTCCAACAGCTGGAAAAGCCTCTCACTCGTAGCTTTGAGGGGACGGGTCTGGGATTAGTCTTAACACAACATCTAGCTCACTTGCATGGTGGAGATGTCTCGTTTATTTCCAAGGCAGGGGTCGGTAGTCAGTTTACCTTACTCTTCCCCCCTTGTCCTCCCCAGGCTTCCTCTGATCAATTGGACAATTGGGATGAGCAACTATCAGGGATTGCCCCGACGGCAACTTCTCACCCCCCATCTTCGACGCCCAACCGTTTAGTGTTAATTGTGGAAGCTGTACCTCGTTACCTGGAAGGATTGACGGAACAGCTCAAGAGTTTAGGCTATTGGGTGGTGGTTGCCCGCTCTGGTACGGAAGCAATCGAAAAAGCCCGTCGTTTACAACCCTATGCTATCTTACTCAATCCCCTACTACCAAAACTTTCTGGTTGGGATGTCCTAACACTGCTAAAGTCCGATGCCCAAACTAATCACATTCCGGTTTTGGTAACAGCAACCCAGGCTGAAAAACAGCAGGCAACCCACAACAAAGCTGATGGTTTCTTGAGTTTGCCGGTACAAGAGGAAGCATTACGAGAAAACCTTTCTCGTCTGGCTAAAGACGAGAGTAATACCAGTAGTGTGCTAACGATTCTCTATCTCAATCCTGGTGATGGACGAAAAGGCTATTCTGTAGAATCTTACCAGAACCCTGACTCGTCTGAACTGACTTATGAGTTAACTTCACTATTGAGTCTAGAACACTTAGACCTCAATTATCGGGTACTCGAAGCCGATGATTTCGATCAAGCTGAGTTATTGAGCCGGGTTTGGAATCCAGATGTGATTGTATTAAATGGTGCTCGACTGATAGACCCTTTCATCTACTTGAATCAGTTTTCATCATATCCTGGCTTGAGTAGTTTACCACTAGTAACCCTGGATCACCAAACTACAGAAGCAGCTAATCAAGTAACTGGTCTTTCGGTCTATCCCTGTTTAGCACCAAATAATCAACAAAAGATGGCTGCCATACTGCAAGTCATTCAAGTGGCAGCTGGAATCAGTTGCAAGCCTACCATTTTAGTGATGGACACGGGGGAGCAGAGGACAAAGTTTAGGGGTAATCCGTTACAGGTTAACAGATTGAACGTTGAATCGTCTGACTTATCCTACGGGTTGTCAATGGCTGGAAAATCATCAACATCTTGGCTACAGGCACTGATTCAATACTTACAAACTGCTGGTTATTGCAGCTTACTCGCCTGTTCTTGGGCAGAAGTATACCGTCAAATTCAGGGAAAAAGTGTGGACTTGCTGCTGATTCGATTAACAGATCTCACTAATCCTTCAGAACATTCAAAAGGATTGATAACTCTTGCTCAATTGCCAGAGCAACCACCCATTCTGGTTTTGGATCATCGATTAGACCCTAAGCAGCACGATCCAGTAATCCAGAGTAGTAACAGTAGTAACTTGAATTCTCAGTTGGATTTGCTGCTTGAGAAAATTGCTACTCAGATTGTACACTGGAATTCTCAGTCAATGACCCAGTTATTGAAACAGATTAAGCAGGTCATGAACCACACCCTTTAAAGGGGTGGGATGCAAGTCGGTCATATTGTCCGACACCGTGATTGTCCATCCAGTCTTGGAGACACTTGTTGCCAACAAAGCCAGCCGTGGGGATCATCTAGTCAATGATGGGAAACTGTTTTTTTGAACCTCCCTCCTTTGGCTTCAAGTACAAACAAGAGCAATTCCTAACTATCTGATCAGCTTATTATACCATAAGGATGCCCTTCGCCCAATTTATTGGTTGGTTGCAATTGATCCCACGGCAAATCAAAGATTATGGCATGAGCCTTTTTTAGAAATTCAAGCTAATATGGATAAGACAGCTCTTATCCACCCAAAGTTATTTTTATTTAGATCACGTTTACTTGAGCATTTATATCTGAATATAGTTAATATTTGTTATTAATTAAGTAATGGTTAATTACTTTTAATAAAACTAATTAAACGAAAAACAAAGGGGAAAACGTAATAACAAGAATAAAACTAAAGATTGCAATTGCAAACCAACCAAATAGAAACGGTTTACACAAGGATGATTCAATAGTAAGCACCTAAACAAAATTAATTTCCTACTACCAATCTCTGTAACCCTTACATCGTAAGGCTTTGAGTTTTGTAAAATGTGTAATTAATTTTGTGCACATGCTTAAAATTCCCAAAAAGGATGGCTTATGGTTAATGAATGTAACGATCCGTAAGTAAAAGTAAGTAAGTTTTTTAAAGGAGGTAGACCATGAAACGTCTTGTGGTATGTTGTGATGGAACATGGCAAGAGTTATCAAGTACTTACCCAAGCAATGTGGTTAAGATTTCTCAGGCAGTTAAACCATTGGGTAGTGACGGAGTTTCACAAATCGTATTCTACGATGAGGGAATTGGCACAGAAGACTCTCTGAAGAGCAAGCTTTTCGGTGGGGCTTTTGGCAAAGGGATTGATACCAATATCCAGGATGCTTATCGCTTTCTTTGCCTGAACTACGCCCCTGGTGACGAAATCTACCTGTTCGGTTTCAGTCGTGGGGCTTACACCGTGCGCAGTCTCGCTGGAATGATTTATAACTCAGGCTTGCTATCTCGGATTGAGATCGATAAAGCTCCGGAAGCCTACGAAATGTACCGCTCTCGGGATATCAAGCCCAATCACCAACAAATGGTAGCATTCCGCGAAAAATACGGAGAAAGTGTCCCCATTACCTTGCTTGGCTGCTGGGACACCGTTGGTTCCCTTGGTATCCCTAATTTATCCCCCTTATTGTGGTTTGACAAAAGGATCAACAAGAGGTATAGATTCCACGATACCTCTTTGAGTCCGATTATTGAGCATGGGTTGCACGCTGTATCCATTGATGAGCAGCGCAAAGTCTTTGACGTGACTCCAATGGACAAAAGCCACCTTTCCCAGACCCAGGTTGTTCGTGAAGTATGGTTTCCAGGGGTTCACGGCTCCATTGGCGGTGGCTCCCAGGAGCAGAGCGGTTTGTCCGACTGCGCACTGCAGTGGATGATGGACTCAATCGGCAAGATCGGTCTTGGTCTTGAGTTTGACCCAAGCGCAATTCCCACTGGTATCAACCTTGACTATGAAATTGATTTCAAAAATAATCTGGGTCTATTCAAGTTCACAGGCCGCAAGCTACGGGAGATTTCTGATAACTTTGATGACCTTCATGAGAGTGTAATAGAACGCTGGCTGAAGCGGCCCGATTATCGACCGAGCAATCTGGCTCAAAAGCACGGCTCCAGACTCAATCAACTATTACAAAAGGAGCAACAGAAGTAGAATAATGATGTCAAGTTTGGTTTATTATTCAACAGTTCATTAGTAATCTATCATTAGAAAATTATGAAGCGTTAAGTGTAAAATGTGAAAACTAAATTTTCAATTTTTAATTTTCGAGTTATCAACAAAAATTTGTTTTGAAACCCGAATCAGTTTATAGGGACCAAGACTAGCTAAGGTAGTATATTGGTCAGGTTTTAGCTTGGCTTTCTTTAGCCTTTTATTCCTAGCTAACATCAAAACTGAGGGAGGTGAAGGCTGAGTCACTGCTATTTCTTTCATGTAATTTCGTGCTTTTTTACCTTTGCTCATGTAGGTGACGGGTTGCTGGGTGTAAAAAACCACACTGGGTTTTTTGAAACCAATCATAATCAATTCTTCTGAGGATTGCTTTTCTTGAACAGCAATGGCAGATAATTGCCGTAGGGGTAATTGACGCACTTGATCCACTAATAAGAAAGTCGGGGTCAACACGAAAATAAGAAAGGCTAAAAATCCCACTAGGTTGACTATCCATACCCCAAACAACCAACGTCGCCACAGCAATAGTGCTGCTACAATAGCAGTTAAACTCCAAATAATACCTCCCCTCACCATTAAGCCGGATTCTTGCAACTGCTCCGGTAAGTTGGGTGCTGCTGGTCCACTACCGATATATTCCGGAGCCAAGAAAATGGCGGTGGCAAGGGCAATTAACAACAAGAGGTTAAATAGGCTACTGAGTAGCATGGATGGGGAAAGGGGCAGAGGGCTAGACCAGGAAAGGTTACTAGTATGGGTGAGTTGGTCACTCCACAATAAAGCCAAAAGAATGGCGGCAGCTGGAATTAGGGGTAGGACATAGCTGGGTAGTTTAGTGGCAGCAATGGTAAAAAAGCCGAAAATCCCTACAAACCAGAACAGAGCAAATAAACCCAAATGAGTAGAACGGGGTGAGTTACGCCACCGCACCCGCCGCCAAAATTTTAGTCGTGCGATCGCAAACGGCAAGTAGCTCGACCAAGGGGCAAAAGCTACCAGTACTACTGGAAAATAAAAATACCAAGGCCCAGCGTGGCGGTTAACGGTGCGAGTAAAGCGTTGAATATTGTGATAGCCAAAAAACGAGTCGATATAGCCTTGCCCATTGGCTAGGGTTACTAATAGATACCAAGGCAGTGTCAGAGCCAAAATAATCACAATGCCTCTAAATAAGCACATTTCCTGCAATACTTCCCTGCCATTGCCCAGGTAAAGCAGAAAACCACCAATAATTAGTGTGGGTAGAACGATACCGACTGGTCCTTTGGTAAGGATAGCTAGAGCAATGAGCACATAACAGGCTAGGTACCAACCGCAAGGGTATTTGTGAGGGGGTGAGGGGCTTTTAGCAACAGTTGTTTCGCTGTTTCCGAGCTCCTGTGCTCCTGTGCTCCTCTGGTTTCCATGGGCATACCCTAGAAAAAAGCTTAGTAATGCACCCCCTACACAGGCGCTGAGTAGCATATCTGAGACACCGGTTCTTGCCCAGATAATGGTTTGAAGATTCACTGCCATCAGGGTCGAACCAATCCAGGCACAGATCCACAACTGCCGCTGGAGATAGGAAGGGTTGATTTGGCTATCCCTGTGCTGACTAGAATCTAGATCAGGGGTAAAGCCAGCAGGACGGGAAATCCCATAATATCGTAGGGTGTAAAAGCCTAATCCAGTTAATGCGATCGCACTCAGGGCTGACGGCAGTCTTACTGCCCATTCATTCACCCCAATCAACCGGTAACCAATTGCCATCAACCAGTAGATTAGGGGTGGTTTATCAAAGCGAGTCTCACCATTGAAATAAGGGGTAATCCAGTCACCTGTAACCGTCATCTGGCGAGCGGCCTCAGCAAACAAGGGTTCAGTTTCATCTACTAAACCGATGTTGCCCAAATTCCACAAAAAAGCTAGCCAGCTGATCAGGAGTAACCACAGAATAGAAAGTGTCCATAGGGTGGTGGGATGCTGTTGCCAAGATTGCCACCAATTTTTAAACCTATTAGTTAATTTAAACTTCATCAATGGGCTAGGGGGTGATTGAGGTCTAGCAGGCTATCATGAGTCCAAAAGGGATAGCATGGTCTACAGGTGTGTTATTCTTGTTTCATTGAGTGTAGTAGATGCAGAATACCCGTCTTAATAATTTAGTTGATTTTTTATCGACGCGGCTGGGGCTATGGTTTGCTAATCCCTGGCGACGCCTGTCCATGATCCTGATTAGCTTTCTGTGTGGCTTCTTGGTAGGACAAGGCCTGTGTACTACAGCAGGAACTGGCCAGGAATTGATACTATCTGGGATGTTGATTATTTTTACAGAACCACTTAGCTGGTTGATTTATAGCGGTAAATTTCCAAAAGGTAAATCAAATCAAACCGTTGACCGGGTTTCATGGTTGGCAGATCTAGTCAATGCTTTTAAGATTGGTCTGGTATACAGTATGTATTTAGAAGCCTTCAAGCTTGGCTCTTGAAATAGTAATCAGTTATTAATCAGTTAGTAATCACTGCTGAGTCCTCAGAAGCGATATTTCCCATGCAACTACTGACCGACAAACGATAAATGAAAAGAGACACCAAGAGCGTTGGTCAAATTCTCGAGCAGTGGGTATCAGGACAAACACCAAATCCCCTTGAATCTCAGCAACTGTTGGCTTTTGAACTGGCTGATCACCAAAAGGCAAAGGCGTTTGGCATCACAGAGGATAATGGTGAACAGGTAATCCAAATGCGATCGCATTTGTTTGAGATAGTCTACCCAGATATTCTCCGTCTACCGTATTTTGAAACTACTCCTGAAAAACAGCAAAATACTCTCTTATGCCTCTGGAAGCTCTGGCTTCCAGAGGCCATGCAGTTGGTATCCTGTCGTAAACAGCTGGGACGTCCTTTGATTCAGGGCATATTAGGAGGGCAGGGCACTGGGAAAACGACTCTAGCGGCAGTCTTAAGTGTGATTATCCACAAATTAGGCGAACGCACTCTCACCCTGTCTATTGATGACCTCTACAAAACCTACAAGGAGCGGCAACGGCTTCAAGAACAAGACCGCAGGCTGATCTGGCGTGGCCCCCCTGGAACTCATGATGTTGAGCTGGGTTTACAGCTATTAGACCAATTACGATCCCCTTCCCCTACCGCAGAAATCCTCGTGCCTCGGTTTGATAAGTCAGCTTTTGGGGGGGCTGGAGACCGAATCACTCCAGAGGTGGTCGAAAGTATTGATATTGTATTGTTTGAAGGGTGGTTTGTTGGGGTTCGACCCATTGAGCCAGAGGTGTTTGATGGCTCCCTTCCAGAACCGATTCATACCCTGGAAGACCGAGAGTTTGCTCGGGATATGAATCAGCAACTGAGGCTTTATGTACCGCTGTGGGAACGATTAGACCGATTGATGGTACTCTACCCTACTGACTACCGCCTCAGTCAGCAATGGCGACTACAGGCAGAGAAACAGATGATTGCTCAGGGGAAGTCCGGGATGGGAGATGCACAAATTAGAGATTTTGTCAACTATTTTTGGAAAGCTCTCCATCCAGAATTATTCATTACACCCCTGACTAGAAACCCAAATCTAGTAGACTTGGTGGTTAAAATTAATCCTGACCACACACCTGGTGTGATTTATTCACCAGGGTATACTGGTTAGCATGGATCCAACAAGCGGGTGATCGGACTCGAACCGACGACGTTCAGCTTGGGAAGCTGACATTCTACCACTGAATTACACCCGCAATCCTTTAACTAATCTTTAACTAATATTTAACAAGTATTGGTATTATAGCAGTTCTTAATTGGGTCAGGTACTTCACCCGATTGAGAATTGCTAGATCAACTGCGCAATAATACCCATCATAAAGAAGATTGATAGGGAGATGGGGCAGATTTTTATTAAGGTTAATTACCCGGACAGGATCTGATCAGGGCCTTCAGCTTGTCTTTTTGGTAAGCTGTAGACAAAGATTAGCCTTCCCCATTGCTGCTAGTATAGCGCCCAAGGATCACCCAGTTTAGCTTTGAGGTGTTAACCCTAAGGGAGCTATACAAAAGGTTAAACTACCAAAAATTTAAATCTACCAAACTAGTAAAACTAAGCCAGTGTCATGGGA
>NZ_JAAHFV010000076.1:0-20606 GCF_010672755.1 Moorena sp. SIO1F2 | reverse complement strand
AACCAGCATTTAAGGCCGTAGGCCACGCTACGCGAACGGCTTTGTTTATCAGGACATATATTATAGCAATTCTATACATACCCTGTGCAAAATTCATCCCACACCTATGCTACGCATTAGGTGTGGGGCTTCTTTTGCCGGACAGCTAACCCTCAACAAACAACCCTCAACAAACAACCCTCAACAAACAACCCTCAACTATGGTCATTAATTAGTAACCAGCCTCTTCTTCGTATTCTGGAGCTTTCTTTTTCTCAGGAATGTTGACTCGCGGTGCTTTGTAAGGCTCTGGGGAGCGGTCATCATCCCAGGCATCACCCTCGACTTCGTACTTGTCATAGTCCTGGGTGTTGGTTTTACCATAGGAAGGCTCGGGTGAGCTATAGACTGGCTGCTCGTAGCGCACTGGCTGAGGGGACTCTTTCCGTTCATCGCTCCAGTTATCTTCTTCTAATCTGGCTTCGACATACTTCTTCGGGACTGGTGCTTCTCGTCTGATCGGCTCTAGTTCTGGCTCTTGCCAATCGTCATCCCAGGCATCTTGGGCTCGGTTGGCATTCTCTACTGTCTGAGAGATAGGAGTACGTATTGGAATCCCCGTTCCCAGTTGATTTTCTGGTCTAGCCGTTGGAGTATAGTATGGGTCTTCTGTGTCCTTTTCCCAAGGGGGTCTGCCAATCCCCATACGCTCTAAGACCCCGACGGTTAACTGGATCAGATGCTCTTGAGCTTCCTCAAATACAATTAATCGGTCTGGACCACTGCTGACAATTTCATCAATGGGTAGCTCATAAGTACTAATAACCTGGTCGGGTATTTGGGGTAACCCTATTGATGCAATGATTAGGGCGGAAACGGTGCCATCTTCTACATTGAACTTGAAGCCTCTAACCCGACCTAAGA
Source organism: Moorena sp. SIO1F2 (assembly GCF_010672755.1). Classification (NCBI taxonomy): domain Bacteria; kingdom Bacillati; phylum Cyanobacteriota; class Cyanophyceae; order Coleofasciculales; family Coleofasciculaceae; genus Moorena; species Moorena sp. SIO1F2. Next base: position 19,703 of record NZ_JAAHFV010000076.1, on the reverse strand, counting down.
GTTCACCGGTTTCGGTGATCACTTCGCTGTTAATCAGGGTACTATAGGCATCGACATCAATATCTTCGATAACGTCTTGATCATCTACCAGGATGACATCACCAAATTGCCGAATGCTGCTCAGGAGCATGTACTTTGGCATACCGGCTACTGCCAGAAGGTTATCTCGCAGACCCAGTGCCACAACCTGCCGTCTGTCTATATCTACCAAGAGTTCCTTGACGACTCCGAGGCGCTTACCATTGTCACGGGTAATTACCTGAGTATTTAAGATATCGGAGCGTGGACGAATTTGTTCCGTTGTCATTATATCTCGCTTTTCCTGAGCTATACTCCTGATGGATTAAAAATAAATAATACGTGAGCATTAATACGTGAGCATTCAGCTAAAGGCCTTTGGCCACGCGGGGCGCGTTTGGCCACGCTACGCGAACAGCTTTCAGCTTTCAGCTAAGGTAATGCAACCCTTAGGTTGATCAACAGACTACAGAGGTTATATACAACCTCTGAACATCGGTTTTTTTTTCGTACAGGACGCCCTTCGGACGAGGGGTTCGTGGGTCGGTTCTCTCCAAAATCAATCATGAACGGCTTATAGCTGATGAGCCTTGGGCTGAATGCTTACAATAATAATGGATTTGATGAATGGGATTTTATCTAGTTAACCGTACTTTTGGGTGATAGTTTTAAACCCAATACTTGAGTGTATGCTCCCCTGGCTTGGGTAACACCAATGGTGCGTTGAGCAGACTCAATCATAGGACGGCGTAAGCTTACTACAATAAATTGCGCAAGTTTAGCCTGTTGTTTGATCATTTTAGCTAATCGCTGGACATTTGCCCCGTCCAAAAACATATCGACTTCATCAAAAGCATAAAATGGCGAGGGACGGTAGCGTTGTAGGGCAAAGATAAAGCTAAGGGCTGTGAGGGATTTTTCTCCTCCTGACATAGATGCTAGCCGCCGCACCGGTTTACCTTTGGGGTGCGCCACCAGGTTGAGTCCACCGCTAAAGGGGTCCTCTGGATCATCGAGTTGTAAATAACCGTCCCCATCGGAGAGTTCAGCAAATATGGCTTGGAAATTTTCATTGACGGCATCAAAGGCTTCTTTGAAAGCACGGTACCTCAAGGTGGTAAAGTTTTCTATCCTTAGCAACAGTTCAGTCCGTTCACCAGCTATGGTTTCCAGTTTCTCAGACAGTTCCTGGAGGCGAGTTTGAGTTCGGTCATATTCTTCTAATGCGAGCATATTCACGGGTTCCATAGCCTGTAGACGTTTCTGTCCGTTGCGCAGTTCCTTTTGTAGTTGTTCTAGTTGAGCAGCTAGGGAGTCCAAGGCAATTACCTCTGAGCTTTTTTTATCACTAGAGGGGGAAGTTTTTTTGACAATTTGAGGTATTTCTGGTAACGGGTTTGGTAATTCAGCAGCTTGGTCTTGGAGTTGAGTTTGGAGACTAGCAAGTTTTTCTGCTCTAGCAGACTGGGTTTCTTGGAGTTTTTGCTGTTGCCAAGAGGTTTCTTGGTGTTGTTGGCGCAGGTTTTGTAGGTGTTGCTCGGTGCGATCGCGTTTTTGTTTTTCTTGCCCCAATTTCTCCTCTAACTGGCGTAAGGCAACTGTAGTTTGGGTAATTTGCTCGGTGAGTGTCTCTAACTGAGTGTTAATTGCTGATTGCTGCTGTTGCCAAGATTCGATTTTGGTTTGATAGTCTGCTATTTGGCGGTGGCCTTCGGTAAGTTTATCCCTGAGGCGCTGCTGCTGATTCTCCTTCTGTTGTAGCTGTTTCTCGGTATTTCTCAAGGCTTGTTCACACTCGCGCAACTGAGTTTCTTGGGTTTTAATGGTGTTCTGAATCTGTTGCCACTCGTTATGAGTTTGAGACTCCTCCAGTTTAGCGAGTTGTTGCCGTAAGTGGGCAAGTTGGGATTCTTGTTGGGGTAACTCTATCGCTATGGTCTCTAGCCGTTGAGTAGCGGCGGAGAGTTCTTGGTTGTTTTTAGCCAGAAGCGATCGCATTTGGGCTTGATTGGTCTGAGATTGCTCAATCTCCCTTTGTAACTGTTCCAAACGTAATTTTGTTTCCGAGTGTTTTGCCCTAGTTTCTGTCAATTCCTGGGTAATTTGTTTGACTGAGGCAGATTCGGTAGTAATCAATCCCTCACAATGGTTTAAAATCTGTTCAATTTCCGCTAACCGGGTTCGCAAGCTACGGATTTCAGAGGACTCCATGGTGTCACTGGTACCAAAGTGCAATCCCGAACGGTGACTGGTGCTACCACCAGTCATGGCACCGCTTATTTCCAAGATTTCCCCATCTAAGGTAACGATGCGGTGTTTACCCAAGTAGGTACGGGCATCATTGAGAGTTTCAAAGACTACCGTAGACCCAAACACGTAGGCAAAGACTTTTTGGTAACGGGGGTCGCAATCAATTAGCCTAATGGCGTAGTCAACAAAGCCTTTAGCATACCGTAGCACAACGGTTTCGGTAAATGGCCTAGGTTGGATTTTGGTCAGAGGTAAGAAGGTGGCTCTGCCAGCGCGTTTTTGTTTGAGGAGTTCGATCCCAGCCGCTGCGACACTATCATCTTCTACCACTAAATTCCCGAGGCGTGCGCCAGCGGCAATTTCTAGGGCTAGCTGATAGCGGGGTTCAACTCTACCCAATTGGGCGACTAATCCACAAACTCCTATTATACTACTTTCTAGGATAACTTTAGTAGCATAGGTCCCTTGGGCTTCTTGTTGAGCTTGGGCTTGGGCTTCTAGTTTATCGAGTTGCCGTTGTTTTTGCCGTTGTTCCCCGAGCAGGCGAGTTTGGGTTTGTTGTTGGAGTTGTAGTTGTTGTTCGGTATTCCCTAAGGATTGGGCGAGGGACTGGACTTGTTGGGCATAAGTGGTTAATTGGGTGTCTAATGCCACAGCTTGGGTTTGCTTGGTGGCGATTTCTGGTTCTAAGGTTTGCAGTTGCTGGGTTTGGTCTTCGATTTGCCGATTTAGCTGATTCTGACGCTCTTGGAGTTGAGCTTGCTCCGTGCGTTGGGGGTTGATGGTTTTGAGTAGGGTGTCGATCTGCTTGGTGAGGGTGGTTTGTTGTTGTACCCAGGCATCACTAGCGGCTGCGATCGCATTGGCTTGTTCTCGGCTTTGGTTGAGAGCAGCTTGGGCCTCATCCCTTGCCACTTGTAAGGAGGTTTTAGACAAGGTCTCTAGATCATTTTTTTCTGCGATCAACTGTTGCAGGGTTTGCTCGACTTGTTGAATTGTCTGTTGTGTACGTTGGAGATTGACAGCGGCATTTTGTAGGTTCTCAGTTAGTTCCTGCTGTCGGGTTTTTAATTGACGTTGTTCGGCTTGTTGAGTGGCAAGGGTGGATGCGATCGCAATTTGCTCTTCTTCTCCTAAGGCTTTGACCCGAGCATTGAGTTGGTCAAGTTCAGTGGTAGTTTGGTTTATTTGTTCCTCAATGCTAGTAATCTGAGCAATCAGCTGGGCTTTTTTTGTATTAGCAGCATCAATCTGCTGTTGGAGTTGGGATACTTGCTTCTGGAGCAATCGCCATTTTAGAACAATTTCCCACTGTTGCTTTTGTTGGAGTTCAGCACGGAGTTTTTGATATTTCTCAGCTTTAGCACGGTCAGCAGCTAAGCGATCGCGTTGAGCGGTCAGTTCTTGTTCAATAATTCGGCAGCGTTCTTCTCGCTCTTTAACAGTGGCCAGGGTTTGTTTAGTTTGGGTAATTTTGCGGTCAAAGGCAGCAACTCCAGCTAATTCGTCAATAATCTCCCGCCTTTCTCTGGATTTCATTGAGATAATGCTAGTGACGTCTCCTTGCTGGACAACATTGTAGCCTTCTGGGTAAACCCGCAAGCGATTGAGTTGTTCATGAAGTGCAGTAACAGTACAGGGTTCACCATTGATGTAGTACTGGGAACTGTAATTACCTTGTTTAGTGACTCGCAGCCGTCGGGTCACACTCCATTCTAGATCAGTTGCAGGTTGGTCAGGGGTTGACGGTTGTTCGAGTAGCGTGGCCTTTTGGCCAAGGTTATTGGGTTGAAGGTTATTGGGTTGAAGGTTATTGGGTTGAAGGTTATTGGGTTGAAGGTTATTGGGTTGAAGGTTATTGGGTTGAAGGTTAGTGGGTTGAAGGTTATTGGGTTGAAGGTTATTGGGTTGAAGGTTATTGGGTTGAAGGTTATTGGGTTGAAGGTTATTGGGTTGAAGGTTATTGGGTTGAAGGTTATTGGGTTGAAGGTTATTGGGTTGAAGGTTATTGGGTTGTTCGCGTAGCGTGGCCTTTTGGCCAAGGTTATTTTCTGAACCTTCAACCTGTAACTTGCTAACCTGTAACGGTTCCTCCAACTCTTTAACCTGTAACGGTTCCTCCAACTCTTTAACCTGTAACGGTTCCTCCAACTCTTTAACCTGTAACTCGTCATAGTTATTGAAGTCAGATAAGTCAAAGGTAACTGTGACACTGGCTTCGACAGTGCCTCGATGTTCTTTATTGTGGTTAACTAAATCAGGAAGGCGTTCAGCTCGCATTCCTTTGGAACTGGCGATACCAAGACAAAATAGAAGAGCATCAAGGATGTTGGATTTGCCTGACCCGTTTGGCCCAGAAATTACGGTAAATCCTTCCAGGAGGGGGATTTTTGTGGTGCCGCCGAAGGATTTGAACCGCGAGAGTTCCACTCGCTTGATGTGTACCATAGGCGTTTCTGGGTTTAGGTTAACCGGTTGGTCACACAGAGTGTGCGTACTGAACACATTGCTGATCAGCGTAGCATGGGCAATAGGCAGATGGCGCAACTGATGGGTTAATATATGATGTAAATGGGTTAACAGATGGAACGGATGGCGGATGGAGGGGGGACAGTTTAGGGGTTTGTGACAATTAACAAAAATCCACAATAATCTACCAAAATATTCAAATAAGTGGTAGATTATAAACATGGCACTTGTACCACTACGTAAGGCGGTCGAACTTACGGGACTCTCTAAGAACACTCTGAGGAAGTACGCAGACGATGGCACGATTAAATGCGAAAAAACACCAGGCGGCACCAGATTCTTTGACACCGAAAGCTTGCTTAGCCTCGGGAGAAAACAACAAAGACAATCAGCTACCATCTGCTATTGCCGAGTCAGCAGCAGCAAACAAAGAGACGATCTTGCCCGACAAGTCGCCTACATGCACTCCCTCTTCCCGGAAGCGGAAATCATCTTTGACATCGGGTCGGGACTCAATTACAAAAGACAAGGACTTAAAACCATACTGGAACGACTTATGTGCGGCGATCAACTCACAATTGTTGTTGCCTGTAGAGACAGACTCACCCGATTTGGGTTTGAACTCTTTGAGTACCTGGTCAGTATCAACGGTGGAAAAATCCTGGTTCTCGACCAACCTAAAAGTTGCCCAGAATCAGAACTCACCGCAGATATTCTCTCGATCATTGATGTCTTTTCTTATCGTGTCCACGGACTCAGAAAGTACGGGTCAAAAATCAAAAAAGATCCGACTATTCCTAAATGCTGAGCAACGTGTAATTATCCGCCAGTGGTTTGGAGTGTCCCGTTATGTATTCAATAAAACCGTCAAAATCCTTGAGAATAGCGAAGTTAAAGCTAACTGGAAAGCCATCAAAACTGGTATTTTGAATGACCTTCCCGAGTGGTGCAAAGCAGTACCTTATCAAATTAAATCTATAGCGATTAAGGATGCTTGCACTGCCGTCAGGGAAGCTAAGAAAAAATACCAGAAAACCGGCCAGATCAATAGGGTTAGATTTAGATATCGCAAGAATCCTGTTCAATCTTGCTATATCCCTAAATCAGCCGTATCAGCCAAAGGTATCTACCATACAAAACTAGGTGAATTAACTTTTACTGAGAACCTTCCTGACAATATTGGCGATTGTCGATTGACTAGCACCAATGGGGACTACTATTTAACAGTCCCCCATAAGACCACTCAAATTAAGACCGAGAACCAAGGTAGAGTAGTGGCTTTAGACCCTGGTGTTAGAACATTTTTAACATTCTTTAGCGAGAATTCTGTGGGTAAGATTGGCCATGGTGACTTTTCTCGAATTCAGCGACTCTGTTCCCACCTAGATCAACTCTTGTCAGAAATAAGCAAGGCAAAAGGTAAACAGAAGCGTCGAAGGAGAAAGGCGGCCAGAAGAATGGTCATAAAGATTCGGAATCTAGTCAACGAATTACATCATAAAGCTGCTCGTTTTTTAGTTAACAACTTTGATGTAATACTGCTTCCTACTTTTGAGACGTCAGAAATGACAAAAAAAAGAAACAGGAAGATCAGATCTAAGACTGTTCGCAATTTACTTTCCTTTGCTCATTACCGGTTTAAGGAATTTTTGAAGCATAAAGCCCAAGAAACAGGAAAGCTAGTGGTGGATGTCTGTGAAGCCTACACCAGCAAAACTGTCAGTTGGACTGGCGAATTGATTAACATTGGTGGCAGCAAAACTATTAGGTCAAAGATAGATGGCCGATCAATGGATCGGGACATCAATGGTGCTCGTGGGATTTTCCTGCGGGCTTTGGGAGATACCCCCTGGCTGAGAAATCAGCTTGCATTGGCGAGCTAGGATCTGCACTTGGTAGATTCTGGTAGCTAAAAAGTATCGGCTGCAATTAAAATGCTCTATACTATATCAAAAAAACCAATAACTAATGACTAGTGACTAATCACCAATGAGTTAACAAACTAATATTTCACTAATAGTTCAGTATGTCATCGCCGTGAAACAAGCTATATAATCACTCCTTGAACCCATTGGTAATACTTGCGTCGTGATTGCAATCTATCCAGGCAGCTTCGATCCCATTACCCTAGGACACCTTGACATCATCCAGCGTGGCTGTAGACTCTTTGATAAGGTGATTGTGACGGTGCTGCGCAATCCAAATAAATCTCCCTTGTTCACAGTGCTTGAGCGAGTCGAGCAGATTAAACTTTGCACCCAAGACTTACCTAATGTGGAAGTGGACAGTTTCACTGGTTTAACGGTGGAATATGCCAAACTGAAGAAAGCTCAAGTACTGTTGCGAGGGTTAAGGGTGCTTTCTGACTTTGAGAAGGAACTCCAGATGGCTCATACTAATCATACCCTCTGGGATGAAATCGAAACGGTTTTTCTCGCCACCTCTAACGAATATAGTTTCTTGAGTAGTAGCGTAGTCAAAGAGATTGCCAAATTTGGCGGCTCCGTCGATCATCTTGTCCCCCAACAGGTTGCCTTAGATATATACCGATGTTACGCCAAGAATCATCCCGGTACGACCCACCCGAGCAAAACAAACCCCCAAACCCTACTGAATCCTTTAATCCTGGATCAGGAGACATAGATATTCAGGGGCAATTTAACTATATCGAGGACATAATCTTCGATAGCCCCCACATCCCCTTTACCCGGCGCACCCTGATTGATGAAGAACTGTTGCTGGCTCAACTCGACTTGGTGCGGGAAAATTTGCCCTTAGCTTTTCAACAAGCTACTAGAATAATTGAAGAACACGATGCAATTATCCAGCAAGCTGAACAGTACGCTCAAGAAATCATTGAGACAGCTCAGCGGCGTGCTGAAATGATTTTAGATGAACTCGGTATTATTCAGCAAGCGGAACACGAAGCCCAACAAATCAGCCAACAAGTTCAAAAAGAGTGTGAGGCGATGCACAAGCAAACGGTATCGGAGCTTGAGCAGATGCGCCGCAAAGCCCAGCAGGAACTGGAGCAAATGCGCCAAATGACCCTAGCGGAGTGTGAGGAAATTCAAAATGGGGCAGATGCCTACGCTGACGGAGTGCTCTACAATATTGAGCAGCACCTCAGTGACATGCTTAGAGTAATTCGCAATGGACGTCAGCAACTCAATGGTCCTGTCAAACCCCAAAACTCTGGCAAGAAAGATAATGGTAAGAAAGACAATGGTAAGAAAGACAATGGTAAGAAAGACAATGGTAAGGGGGGTTCACGCTCACCTAAAACCCCATCGAAGTCAAAAAAAGGATGAACGAAGGATTAAGGATTAAGGATTAAGGATTAACTAAGAACTAAGGACATTTCTAGAACTTATTAGGTACAGTATTTTTTGACGCTTATTACCTGAAAACCCTCTTTTATATTGCCTTTTGCATTAAAAGGATAATAATTTTAGATAATCGTTATTATAATTGCAATATTTAATTTATTCGGTTGTTAAAGAGCCGCTACGCGATTGGCCGTAGGTCACGCTACGCGAACGCATTTTTGATGGAGAATCAGTTTAAGCCCTAATTTAGGATAACACTGGATGTTTAACCCTTACCGCCATACACAAGAGTTAGAGCGACCTTTTTCCTTTGAGCGCCTGTATCGTCATCCTGGTTCCCTTAGTCCCTACGATCAAGGTGGTACTCGCAAACGAATTGCGATTATCGGTGGAGGAATTGCTGGGCTTGTTAGTGCTTATGAACTTAGTCAACTCAACCATCAAGTTACTGTATTAGAAGCTGATTCTCGCCTTGGAGGAAGAATTAAGACTCATTATTTTAGTGATGGTACTTATGGGGAATTAGGCGCAATGCGAATTCCTACTAGTCATGGCTGCACATTACACTATATCGATAAATTTAATTTACCAAAAAGACCTTTTATTAATTACAATCCCGCCGCTTTTTATTATCTACGGGGTAAGAAAACTCGTTTAGATAGTTACCAAGAGTTGTTTGGTGTTTACAATTTAACCCCTGATGAGCAACAAGACCCAGGGGAACTTTACGACCAGTTATTGGAAGAATTAATCGATTCTTTGACTGAAAAAGAGAAATGGGAGTTATTTGCACCCACTTTCACCAGTGATCAAGTTAGGAAATGGGATACCCTAACGGTTACCGACTATTTTCGCAGTCATCTTTCTTCCGATGCTTTTGAGTTACTCGGTCATGCTACTGGAGCAATTCATTACGACAAAGTATCTCTGTTAAATGGTTTAATTGACTTCTTTGCTTGGCATCGAGTAGAACAATATGAGCTAATCGGAGGACTGGAAACCTTAATTAAGGCTTTGGTTAAAAGCATATCAGGCACAATCCAGACTGAAGCCAGAGTAACAACTATAGAAATGACCGATAGAGGGGTTCGGCTGGTCTGGAATAAGCTGGATAAGCAACAAATCGCAGAATTTGACTATATTATCTGTACTATTCCTGCTACTGCTCTGGCTCAGATTAATTTTGAGCCTAGTTTACCTAGCCAACAACGGGAAGCGATTAACAATTTGGGGTATTGCAGTGCCAGTAAAACTCTATTACACTGTACCGCTCGTCCTTGGGAATTTGCAGATCATGTCTATGGGGGTGGTAGCTTTACGGATTTAAATATAGAAAAGTGTTGGTATCCTTGTGATAATGCTCAATTAGACTCAACAAACATTTCTCAACCTCATTTTGTTGCTAAAGATCAGGATATTTCTTATCAGCCATCAGTATTAACGGCTGCTTATCGCTGGGAAGATAATTCCAGAAAATTTAGGATTTTAGAAAAAACAGCTAAAACCGATTTAACCTTAGACGAAGTTTCCCAACTCCATCCTGAGATTAAAGACTATACTGATGATATTATTCATAGTATTTGGGATGAAGATAATCAGTCTGGTTCTGGTTCTTATGCCTATTTTGCTCCAGGAGATCGGGAGAACTATCAACCATTACTCGGTCAAGCTTATCCAGTAGATAATCCCCGTGTTTTCTTTGCAGGGGAACACTTGGCAATTAATCATGCTTCAGTTCAAGGAGCGGTGCAAACTGCTGTTTCAGCAGTTATTGATATTCTCCAAAGTTCTATTTTTTAGATTTAATCGATTCTATTTCTTTTCCTGGCTTCTCACGCACTACCTAAACTAGATAAAGGCAAAAACAACAATAATGGATGCTCTTTCGTTCCTTCAAACCCGTATCTATCATAATAAGCCAGAAGTTCAATCTTTTTCAATTAAAAAAGCCTGATGCCGTTGGATAGCTTCTTTTAAATGCTTATTAGGGGCAGGCGGATTTTCAATCAGACTAAAAATTATATCCGCATCTTGGGGTGATAAATGAATCACCTGTTCTGCATTAATCACTTTTTGGGCTTCTTTAACCTGAGCATGAACCATAAATTGATTTAAGGTTGCCCCCGTTAAATCCGCAGCCTTTTGTAAAGTATCTTTGACCGATGCAGGAAGCCTAGCTGTCACACGAGTATCATTAGGAGTGGTACTTGCCATCTGAATTTATGCCTCAATTTCTTTCACTATAGCAATTCTCTATCCCATTAGGTACCAAGGGATCCCCCTAAATCCCCCTTAAAAAGGGGGACTTTGAGGTTGATCAGCGTACCTGGTAAATGCCATAAAGACTATATAACAGAATAGTGTCATTTTGTCACCATAAATTTCAGCTTCAAGAAGAACGATCTATGACTCAAGCCAAAGCCGAACAGAAATTATACAGCTTTGATGAATTTATCAGCTGGTATCCCGAAAACTCAGAAGTCCGGTACGAACTGTATGATGGAGTAATTATCGAAATGCCCAAGCCAAAGGGGAAACATTCAAATCTAACCGGTTCTCTGATCGAGCAACTATTGATAGTTATCAGGCAGATAGACAAAGGAGGCATTTGGACTATTCCTAGAGAGTCAATTGTTAAACCAAAACGGGAAAACTCAGGTTATGAACCGGACATTATTGTTTTGAATCAAGACGTTATGGGGGCGGAATCTCGGTGGGAAAGCGAATCAATTATTCAAAATCCTGATTCCGTCAAATTAATCGTCGAAGTTGTTTCAACTAATTGGCGTGACGATTACTACAATAAGCTTAGAGATTATGTTCGCGTAGCGTCTCGAAGAGAAGAGATGGGGATCGAAGAATATTGGATTATCGATTATGCCGCATTGGGGGCGAGAAAGTTTATCGGCAACCCCAAGCAACCCACATTTTTTGTTTGTCATTTAGTTGACGGCGAATATCAGATGACGCCCTTTACGGGAAATACTCCCATTGTTTCCACGACTTTTCCCCAGTTCAAGTTATCCGCACAGCATATTTTTAACCTAGCTTTGTAGGAAAAAAATAGCCAGCAGCATTCATCTCAAGCTATTTTGTGTGACCACTATCGACTGGAAGAGTGATATCATGTCCGGATAATTAGAGATAAAAAACCTTCTTCCTTGAAACCTTACTTCTTTACTTCTGCCTTGTGCCTTCTGCCCTCTGCCTTCGATTCGACTAGAGTGTAAGTATTCAACTGAACATGATATCAGATCATCCCACGGCTACGCCTTGAGCTTACCAACCTCACAGTTGGGCATTTCTGCCCCAGTCAAAACCCTTGCGGTCATGAGTTTTACTGAGAAGTTAAATCTTTTTAACTAAAAAAAGCCTGATGTGGTTGGATAGCTTCTTTTAAGAGTCTAGAAGAAATAACGTGAACTATTGCTAAAATTCAGGAAAAGCATATCATATGTCTGCTAAGGATTATTTTCATGAAGCTGTCAAAGGAGGACTAATTAAGGATGGATGGATTATCACTCACGATCCACTCTACCTGGATTTTGATAACGCTCGTATTCAAATAGATCTGGCAGGAGAGAAACTAATTGCAGCGGAGCAAGGTCTTGAAAAAATTGCTGTTGAGGTGAAAAGTTTTATCGGTTCTTCTACAATTTATGAATTTTACTTAGCAGTGGGACAATGTTTAAGTTATCGAATTGCCTTAAAAGCGCAACAACCGGAACGTAAACTTTATCTAGCCGTTCCTACTTATACTTACGAAGAGTTTTTTCGTCGTCCTTTCGCACAACAAACGATTAAAGAATCTCAAATACACCTATTGGTATATGAGCCAAATCAGGAGGTAATTTTGCAGTGGATAAGTTAATTCAGTATCGTCGTTTGATTCAGGAAACCTTGGAAAAGCATAGTCTGGTTAAGTTAGCCAATGAAGATATCAAAGTCTATAAATTCTTCGATCCTGAGCAAGATCACTACCAAGTCTTTCATGCAGGATGGCAAAATTATCGTCGTGTTTTCGGACCTTTGATTCACATTGATATTCTTGATGGAAAAATCTGGATTCAACATGATGGCACCGAGTTTGGGGTGGCGAATGAGTTACTTGAATTAGGGATACCGAAACAAGATATTGTCCTAGGGTATCATGCCCCATTTATGCGTCAATTTGATGGATTTGCTGTTGGTTAGAAAGTAGATATTTATGGTTTTTTAGGGAACAGGGAACAGGGAACGGGTGCGTCCCTATCTCCCTATCTCCCTATCTCCCTATCTGCCTATCTCCCTATCTCCCCACCAATTACATTTGAGTCCGACGCCAAAAAAAGCCCTGGGATCAGAGGGGATTCCTGCTCCCTAAAAACCAATAATTTGTAGCTCAGTTAATAAAAAAATCAGGTAAATTTATTACACAGAAGTGAGTGTAAAAATGGTTAATAAAACTAATTGCAAATAAATGTAAAATATTTTGATTAACCCTTGCATTTTTTCGAGAATTTATCTATACTATATAAGGTAAAGACTGATACTAATAACCGCGCTGGTCATGCCCGTTAATCATCTCCAGCGCGGTTTTCCTCCCACCTAAATAGGAGCTACTTCCATGATGCCAAAAAAATCACGATCATCAATCCTGGCTTTTCAGCAATCCACCGGATCTCTCTTGGGGATACGGCATTGTCTTGATGCAGTCGCTCATGGTTTGAATTTACCGTAAGATAGTGGAGCCTTATTAAAAAATATTTAACCCTTTTCTGCATAACCTGCTAACTATAAAGGCTCCACTATCTAAGGTTTTGTCTCCGGGGGAAACCCCCAAGACCGCGCTGCATCGCTTCTGAATCAAGGGATTAATATGAGTGGCATGGGCATACTGCCCGCCCGGAAATTGAAACGGGCAAGATGCCCGTTCCACCAAGATGCCCGTTCCACCAAGATGCCCGTTTCACCAAGATGCCCGTTCCACCAAGATGCCCGCATACTGCCCGCCCGGAAATTGAAACGGGCAAGATGCCCGTTCCACCAAGATGCCCGTTCCACCAAGATGTCCATGGCACGGCAAGATGCCCGTTCCACCAAGATGCCCATGGCACGGCAAGATGCCCATGGCACAGCCAGATGCCCATGGCACAGCCAGATGCCCATGGCACGGCAAGATACCCATGGCACAAAACTATTAAAATCATCCCGTATTTATTCAACGACAAAATTTGTCCATCACCTTTTTTTAAACCGCTATATAGCACTATGCATTAAAGTTAGGACATTGATAAAAGCTGAAAAGCTAATGCACGTCAACTTTGAGGTGCGACCCGTGGCGAATTTAATAATTAGATGCGGAAAGCGCACTTTTGCCTTTTGCCTTTTGCCTCTTGCCTTGCCCGTAGCGCTATATAGGGATCCGTGTAGGAATTGTGATAATTTTTGTTCCCTACTCCCTACTCCCTACTCCCTACTCCCTGTTCCCTGTTCCCTGTTCCCTGTTCCCTGTTATATAACTGATTATAGTGCAAACCCTCCCAGCCAAAACTGTTACTATAAAATTCAACACATTAGCTAATAACTAAACGCTTTAATTAACCTTGTAAAACCATGAAATTCATCAGTCCTAAAACTGACTTTGCTTTCAAGAAAATATTTGGATCATATCAGAGTAAAGATATTCTGATTTCCTTCCTCAATGCCATGATTTACTCCGGGAATTCGGTCATCCAAGATTTAGAAATTATTGATCCCTACAGTGCGGGGGATGTGGTTGATTTAAAAGACACCTATCTGGATGTTAAGGCAGTATTAGAAGATCAAACGACTGTGATCATTGAAATGCAACTCTGGAATGTGGAAGCTTTCGAGAAGCGAGTCGTTTATAATTTGTGCAAAACCTACGGAAATCAACTAAAATCAGGACAGGGATATTTCGATCTCAATCCGGTCATTGCTTTAACTATCACTGATTTTAAGCTGTTCCCTTCAACAGAGAAAGTCATTAGCAGTTTTTACTTTCAAGAAGAAGAAGACCACTTGCCTTATCAGGAAAATGAATTAAAGATGGTGTTTGTGGAACTTCCCAAATTTACTAAGCAGCTGGAAGAGTTAGAAAGTGTGGTAGATAAGTGGATCTATTTTATCAAAGATGCTCCCAGCTTAGAAGTTATTCCTGATCAGATGAGGGAAATCCCACAGCTGGAACAAGCTTTAACTATAGCAAATCAAGCTGGCTTGAGTGTAGAAGAATTGGAAAAGATCCGCAAACAGGAGATGTTCTTGGAGGACTGGCGAGGTGCATTGAGTCTAGCGAAAAGGGAAGGACGAGAAGAGGGAAGACAAGAGGCAAGACAAAAGGCAAGACAAAAGGCAATACTAGAAGGCGAAAGAAGCTTACTATTGCGACAGCTTGAGCGCCGCTTTGGAAAACTAACAAGTAATGCGATTCGGCGAAGCCGACGCTACGCGAACGCATTGCTTGAAGCCTTGAATGCCCAAGATCTAGAACGCTTATCAGAAGCAATCTGGGATTTTAAGACCAGTGAGGATTTACTCAACTGGCTCCAAGAGCACTCTCACTAAGGGTAGCTATGCCTTAGTTGCCTAAAATCAGACTAGACCTCTTGGAAAAATTGGGAATCAAAAGGGATTACTTTTCACTTTCCTATGGACTTAACCTCCTACGTCCCTACTACTTTTTACTGTATTCAACCAATGACTCATTATGGTTCAAACTATTCAAGCTCAAGATCTTAGCCTAGAAGAACTGCAAGAACACTTTAAACTACAATTAACAACTGATCATCAATTTTTTCGAGAATGGCAAGACAACTTACCCTCTTTAACGGATGAGGAAAAACGTTCTCTGGAAAGAGTCCGCAGTAACTACTTTAACTTGGTTAATCGCCGCCCTCTCTTAGAAGAGGCTGTAAAAATGGTGGTTCTATCACCGTTACTCGATCTAGCTGGATTCTTTCAACCACCCTTTTCGATCAGAACTGAAACTTCTGTGGCAATTGCTGCTGAAGACAATCGAGTAATTGTAAGAGGCAGGATAGATGTTTTAGTAGTGCGACAGAGACTTTGGATACTGGTGATCGAATCCAAAAGTACCAAGTTTGATGTGATGGCAGCACTGCCTCAAGCTCTAGCTTATATGCTGGATGGATCCAACAGTGACAAGCCAAGGTTTGGTTTTCTAGTCAATGGGAGAGAGTTTGTGTTTGTTAAACTCCAACCAGCAGATGTTCCCATCTATGGTCGTTCTTACGCCTTATCTATTGACAGGGAAAATGAACTGGAGCAAGTTTTAGCTGCTCTCAAAGCTATTGGTCAATTGGTATTAGATTAACGTTTGATCTTTATCCACAATCCGAAATCATAGAACATTCACCATGGCTGTTACTCTCCTACTCCAACAACTTACCGTTCCCCCAGGCCAAAGACTGTTGATTCATAACCTAGAATGGGCTGAATTTGAGTCTGTTCTGGAAGAACTAGGGGAACATCGCTCTGCCCGTATTGCCTATAGCCACGGAACCTTAGAAATCAGAATGCCTACCCCAGAACACGAAGTCGATAAAGAACTGCTCGGTGATTTGGTTAAAATTTTGCTTGATGAGTTAGAAATCGACTGCGAGTGCTTTGGTTCCACTACCTTCAAGGGAGAAAATATGGACAGTGGCATTGAACCGGATCAATGTTTCTACATCCAAAACCACGCTAGAATGCGAGGCAAGCGGCGCGTCGATCTCACTATTGATCCACCGCCAGATCTAGCCATTGAAGTGGATGTTACCTCCAAGACTCAACTGGATGTCTATGGCAACTTAGGTGTGCCTGAACTCTGGCGCTATGAAAAAAATAAACTCAGGATTGACCTGTTGCAAGGAGGTGAGTACCGGCAAGTTACCACCAGTCCGACCTTCCCCAGATTACCGATTAGGGATCTGGTAGCAGACGTTTTAGCTCAAAGCCGTGAAACCGGGAGAAGTCCTGCATTACGAGCCTTTCGCCAAAGACTAAAGCAACTGCTTCAATAAATTGATAGTTTAGTTTTGGGGGATAAACCGATAGGAATCAGTAATGGAATTGACTTCTAAAACACTACCCAAACTAATTGAATAGCATTTCTAAATAGGTCATGAATAATATTGCATGATTGCTCATAACATCAAAAATTCTTCGGAGCTCTTTACTACTGTTACCTGCTCCCTGCTCCCTGCTCCCTGCTCCCTTTTACCATCACTCTTATGTTTACATTTTAAAAAAATGATCAATCAAGAGGTTATTAAACAATGGAAAAAATAAATCACTATAGAGAATTAGTAAAAAAACTCATCAATGAATACGGGCAATATAAGCCTAGATATGGAGATATTGAAGTCCAAAAAATCTTTGATGTTCAAGGAGATCACTATCAACTGATGAATGTGGGGTGGCATGGCAATCGGCGTTTAAGAGGCTGTGTTCTCCAAATTGACCTTAAAAACGACAAAATTTGGATACAACATGATGGCACAGAAATTGGCGTTGCTAATGAATTAGTAGAATGGGGTGTTCCCCCTGAAGATATTGTCTTAGCTTACCATGCTCCTTATAAACGTCAATATACTGGATTTGCTGTTGATTGATTAAATATAGCAATTCTATTTTCCATGAAGTGAAAAGGGATCCCCCTAAATCCCCCTTAATAAGGGGGACTTTAATGCAATAATCGCTAGAAATAAATAGGAGATTTTAACAATGCCTAGTTTAACAGTAAAAGACTTAGAAAAACTGCAAGCTGAACATCCTGATTATCAGATGGAACTAGTGGATGGAGAAATTCTTGTTATGAGTCCTTCAGGGTTAGAATCAGATGAAGTAGCTGCTGCTATTGTTACCCAGTTATCAAACTGGGTACGACCTCGTAGACTAGGCAGGGTAACTGCTTCTAGTGGTGGTTTTCGTTTACCAAACGAAGATGGAGATGTCCGCGCTCCCGATGCTTCTTTTATCCTAGCCGAACGCTTACCTCGCACTACAGAAGGTTACGCGGAGTTAGCTTCATCCGCGAGAAGCCCCACATCTCAATGCTACGCCATGAGTGTGGGATGAATCGCGGACAGGATATGCATGGATTGGCCTACGGCCTCCGCTACGCAAACAGGGAAACGAGCTATCAAACTCCTAATCAACTCAGATGAGTTCATTCCTCTGTGATTGGCTTCTTGTTCCAGTTGTTTTTTTTTCAAAATCGGTAATAATAATTTTTAATTGTTTATTATTAAATTAGTATATATCCATTGCTATATGAACGGACGTTAAGTATAATATTACTAGGTCGATAAACAAGAGTAAATGTCAAATGATAATCGCGTATCAGTACCGGTTAAAACCGACAAAATATCAGCAAACTAAGATAGATAACTGGCTATCGATGCTGTGTGCTCAATACAATTACTTGTTGGCTGACCGGTTTTATTGGTACGAACAAAATCGCTGCTCAATCAATGCTTGTCCTCTTGTCTGCCATCTTCCCGAATTAAGGGACAATCCAGATTACTACTCCCAGAAAAAGACTTTACCCAATCTCAAGAAGACTCATCCTTGGTATAAAGAGATTCACTCTCAGGTACTCCAAGATGTAGTTAAGAGAGTAAAACTAGCTTTTGACAGGTTTATTAAAGGAGATAGTAACGGCAGGCGAAGCGGAAGACCTAGGTTTAAAAAATGGCACCGCTACCGTACCTTTACTTACCCTCAAATGAAAGAAGGGTGCCTAGAAGGTAATCTAATTAACCTCCCCAAAATAGGTAAGGTCAAGGTTGTACTGCATCGCCCTATTCCTGTTCGCGAAGCGTCGGCTACGCCGAATGGGTTTAAGATCAAGACCGCTTCGATCACCAAAAAGTGTGATGGCTATTACTTGGTATTATCTCTAGAAGATAATACCGTCCCCGTTCGCGCAGCGTCGGCTTCGCCGAAGGTTAATCCCGATATTAACCCTGATTCAATAGTTGGCATTGATGTTGGTCTTAAAGAGTTTTTGACAACTTCTGAAGGGGAAACAATAGAGATTCCCCAATACTACCGAAAGTCGCAAAAAAGGCTAAAAGTTATTCAAAAACGGGTATCCCGACGGAAAAAGGGAGGTAGTAACAGACTCAAAGCTATCAAGCAACTTGGGTTACAGCACAAAAAAGTAGCTGATAAAAGGAAAGATTTCCATTTTAAGACAGCTAATTATTTGTTATCAAAATACGATGTAGTCGCTCACGAAAAGCTAAATGTCAAAGGACTTGTCTTATCCAGATTGGCTAAATCTGTGTTGGACGCCGGGTGGTCAAGCTTTCTGAAAATCCTAAAAAGCAAAGCCGAGAATGCTGGCTTATTGGCGGTTCCAGTAAGTTCCCAGAATACTTCACAGAATTGTTCCAATTGTGGCAAGAAAGTTCCGAAAAAACTGCACGTAAGGTGGCACGATTGTCCCCATTGTGGATGTAGCCTAGATCGAGACCATAATGCAGCTATCAATATCAAAAAAAGAGCGGAAGGGTTTGAAGTTACCGTAAGATAGTGGAGCCTTAATCAAAAAGTTTTAACCCTTTTATGCATAGCCGACTAACCATAAAGGCTCCACTATCTAAGGTTTCGTCTCTCGGCAGTCCGTTCTTAAAGCCCAGCGCCTCCTAAGCGATGGCCGGATTGGCTGGGAAGCCTACACTGAACCTGTAAGGTCAGTGTAGGAGCTGTCACTTCCTGACTTGATGTTTGAAGTTAAATTTAGAACTGATAGTTTGGCTAAATTACGCCGGAAGATTCAGCAATTTCTGGAATTGGGGACTCAAGTTGGGGTGTTAGTGGATCCGAGAACTCGCACCATGGAAGTTTATCGCCTTAATCGAGATAAGGTTGTGCTGGGGGATAGGGATGTGCTGCAAGTGCCAGAATTACTTCCTGGTTGGGAATTACCTGTGGTGGAAGTTTGGGCACCTGAGTTTGATTGAGAAGACTGTTTATTCTTCTCAAGTATTAGATTAAGTTTGAATATTTGTAAGGGATTGAATATGATTATATCAAATATCAAAATTAGTCAAACTTCTCAAGACATTTTGATAAAAGCGGCGGCGAAAAAACGAATGTCTGTAGAGGAGCTGGCTTCAGAAATATTAAATGAAGCTATTCAAAATAAGCTTTCCGAAATTGTCACTATTGGTGAAGTCAAAAAGGAATATTCCTCTAATCCATTGGCAAACAAGCAGCCCTACGCATACTATGCTGATCCTGAAGAGCCAGCTATCCCTCTAGAAGACTGGGATATAGAGAATAGTTATGAAGAGGTTTTATGATTGTTCTGGACACTCATATTTTTGTTTGGTGGAATCAGAACGATCCTAAAGTGACGTACTCCTTATAAACTGTCCTCTGGTAACAGAGGCATTGACTCTAACATCTACTATTGAGATCTAGCGATGAAAAAAATTTTGGTATTATGGACAACTTTTCGATCAACATCCACCGCTTTTAAAATGATGATGCAAGCAAGGGGAGACTTTATTGTTCTTCATGAACCCTTTAGCCTATACTATTACGGTAGCGAGGAAAGGAAATCTGATCGCTGTGCAAAAGCTGAGATTAATCCAGCTTATAATTTTCAACCCCAGA